>NZ_JBHVFF010000001.1:0-120452 GCF_042801895.1 Streptomyces sp. NPDC057543
GGGTCCATCCCCTGGGGGATGGACCCGTTTCACGTGGTCATGTTCATTCGGATCACAGTGGCCGCAGCGCCGGTTCCTTCTGGACGGCACCCAGCAATCGATCCAGTGCCAACTCGACGTCTTCCTTCCAGGAGAGCGTAGTCCGCAGTTCCAGCCTCAGCCGCGGATGGAGAGGATGCGGCCGTACGGTCTTGAAGCCGACCGCGAGGAGATGATCCGCGGGAAGCACGCAGGCAGGCTCCTTCCACCGAGCATCACCGAAAGCCTCGATCGCCTTGAATCCCCGACGCAGCAGGTCCTTGGCGACGGTCTGCACCATGACTCGACCCAGCCCCTGCCCCTGGTACCCGGGCATGATCCAGGCAGTCATCAACTGCACGGCATCGGGGGAGACGGGGCTCGTAGGAAAGGCCGTCGAACGCGGTACATAGGCCGGTGGTGCGTAGAGAACGAAGCCCACCGGCACATCATCGACATGGACGACGCGGCCGCACGAACCCCACTCCAGCAGAACGGCCGAGATCCATGCCTCTTTCTCCAGCTCAGGCGTTCCTGCCTTTACTGCAGCTTCGCCGCTGACCGGATCAAGCTCCCAGAAGACACACGAGCGGCAGCGCTTCGGGAGATCGGAAAGATTGTCCAATGTGAGCGGTACGAGCCGGCGCCCCATGAAGGCTGTTCCTCGCTTCCTTCGCCCGCCGCATCGCGTGCGACGGTCAGTGCACTCCGTTCCAGGAGCAGACTGCCGACGAACCCTCCGACAGCAGCCCCCAAGCCCAGCCCCACTGCCACCAGTCGGCAGTGGCTCACTGATCGCATGGCCCTCCCTCCACCGAGGTGGCTCAGAACGGATGTGCCATACCAGAACGCATCGTATCCACCCAGGGATGAAGCCGACACCGAGAGAAAGCAAAGGGTGGGCTGTGTTCCGGTATCCATCGGAACACAGCCCACCCCAACACTCATCCGGCAGAGGTCAGCCCTCGTCGTCCTCGGCAGCGTCCTCAGAAGGTTCCCGGTCCAGCACCCGCCCCTCACCCGGTGCCAGACTGCCGAGAATGCGGTCCAGATCCTCCATCGACGCGAACTCGACGACGATCTTTCCCTTCTTCTGCCCGAGGTCGACCTTCACCCTGGTCTCGAAGCGGTCCGAGAGCCGGGAAGCAAGATCGGACAGCGCCGGCGACACCCGTCCACCGGCCCGCGGCCCCTTGGCCTTGGCAGGACTCGTCGGCCTGGACCCCATGAGGGTCACGATCTCTTCGACCGCCCGCACCGACAGCCCCTCGGCCACAATGCGATGTGCCAGCCTGTCCTGCTCCTCCGAGTCGTCCACGGACAACAGCGCTCGCGCATGACCCGCGGACAACACCCCGGCCGCGACCCTGCGCTGCACCGGAGGCGAAAGTCTCAGCAGACGCAGTGTGTTGGACACCTGCGGACGGGAACGCCCGATCCGGTCCGCCAGCTGGTCATGCGTGCACTTGAAGTCCTTGAGCAACTGGTCATAGGCGGCCGCCTCCTCCAACGGATTCAGCTGAGCCCGGTGAAGATTCTCCAGAAGTGCGTCCAGGAGCAGCTTCTCGTCGTCCGTGGCCCGGACGATGGCCGGGATCCGCTCCAGACCCGCCTCACGGCAGGCCCTCCAGCGCCGCTCACCCATGATGAGCTCATAGCGCTCCGGACCCGTCTTCCGCACGACAACGGGCTGGAGAAGGCCCACCTCCTTGATGGAGGTGACCAGTTCGGCAAGGGCATCCTCGTCGAACACCTCACGGGGCTGACGCGGATTAGGGGTGATGGAGCCGAGAGGAACCTCGGCAAAGTACGCCCCGGTGGCTCCCACCGATGCTGCGGCCGCCTCGGGCTCCGAAACCGGCGCACTCGGCTCCGGCACGACCGGAGCGGACGCAAGAGTGGCCACCTTCGCGGCAGCCACCCCCCGCTCTGCCGTCATCACCGGACCCGCCCCGGGAGAGGCCGATCCCACCCCCGTGGACGGCACCTGCTTCTCCTGCGGAGCGGCGGGGATCAGGGCACCTAGCCCACGCCCCAACCCTCTTCGACGCTCACTCACTGGATCCCCTCCGAAATGCTCTGCTGGCTGTTCCCACTGCCCGGGTGGGCATGCTGGGCCTCGTACTGCACCCCGACACCCCGCAACGCGATCTCACGCGCTGCTTCGAGGTACGAAAGCGACCCGCTCGAACCCGGGTCATAGGTCAGCACGGTCTGCCCATAGCTCGGTGCCTCGGAAATCCGCACCGACCGCGGAATGTTCGTCCGCAGCACCTCCTTACCGAAGTGACTGCGCACCTCCTCCGCGACCTGCGAAGCGAGCCTGGTCCTGCCGTCATACATGGTGAGCAGAATCGTCGACACATGAAGGTCGGGGTTGAGATGCCCCCGCACCAGGTCCACATTCCGCAGCAGCTGCCCCAGCCCCTCCAGCGCGTAGTACTCGCACTGAATGGGGATCAGTACCTCGGCGCCGGCAACCAGGGCATTGACCGTCAGCAGACCGAGCGAAGGCGGGCAGTCGATCAGAATGTAGTCCAGCGGCTGCTCATACGCCTGAATCGCCCGCTGCAGTCGGCTCTCCCGCGCCACCAGGGACACCAGCTCGATCTCCGCACCGGCGAGATCGATCGTGGCGGGGGCGCAGAAGAGACCTTCGACGTCCGGAACGGGCTGAACCACCTCGGAGAGCGGCCTGCTCTCCACCAGGACGTCATAGATGGAGGGAACTTCGGCATGGTGATCGATACCCAGAGCCGTAGAGGCATTCCCCTGCGGGTCGAGGTCCACCACCAGGACACGTGCGCCGTGAAGCGCGAGCGAGGCGGCAAGGTTGACCGTCGTGGTCGTCTTGCCCACCCCACCCTTCTGATTGGCCACCACCATGACGCGCGTCCGGTCAGGACGGGGCAGGCCCTCGCCGGCGCGGCCTAGGGCCTCGACCGCCAGCTGGGCCGCGCGACCGATGGGTGTGTCATCCATCGGCGGCGGTGTTTCACGTGAAACACCCTCCCCCGCCGATTCGGTTCGGGGACCGGGGACCGGGTCGGTCATCGGTCCCGCGATGTTGGCGTCGGACCGCAAGGATTCACTCTCCTCGACTTCAGGCTCACAATGCACAGAGCCTGCCATGCTTTCGGGGTCATGAACCAGCGAGGCCCGCTCTTCTGTGGATGAATCCACTTCTGTGGACAACTCCATAGCTCTAACGGGCTTGCGATGCCGCGGCGCGGCAGCAGCACGACCGCGGCTGATGATCCCATGCAGCAGAGAGCGACGTTTCACGTGAAACACGATGCCCCCGCAGCGTAGCTACAGGGGCACGACACTCCGCATGGGGCACGTACGACTGCTTACCAGGAGCATCACCAATAGGCGGCATAAACCGTATGTAACGACCGATTCTGCAACGTGACCGAACTGGATCAGCGACGGCGCCTCGTACGGCTCGTCCTCGCGGCCTTGGCCCTTTTTGCGGCGAACCTCACACCGCCCGGACTCTCCCCGACCACCACACGCACCACTGTGGACATCGGGTCGACGATGCCCTCGCCGACATGCAGCACCTCGGTCTCCACCACACCAAGCTTGCTCAAGGCCGCTCGCGCACCGACGACCTCCTCCTCGGCGGTGTCCCCCTTGAGCGCCAGCATCTCTCCGTACGGACGCAGCAGCGGAACGCCCCAGCCGGCCAGCCGGTCGAGCGGCGCCACAGCCCGAGCCGTGACGACGTGAACCGGTTGAAGGGTCCCCAGGACCTCCTCGGCACGACCGCGCACAACCGTCACATGGCTCAGCCCCAACAGTTCGACGACTTCCTGAAGGAAATTCGTCCGCCGAAGCAAGGGTTCCAGCAAGGTGATCTTGAGGTCCGGACGCACCAGTGCGAGCGGAATACCCGGAAGGCCCGCACCGGAGCCCACATCGCAGACCGTGACACCCTCGGGAACGACCTCGGAGAGCACGGCACAGTTCAGTAGATGCCGCTCCCAAAGCCGCGGCACCTCACGCGGACCGATCAGTCCCCGTTTCACCCCCGCATCCGCCAGCAGTTCCGCGTACCGGACAGCCTCCGGGAAGAACTCGCCGAAAACCGCCCGCGCGCCTTCAGGCGCCTGGGGAAGCTCTACTTCCGCCGTCACGGGAACCGTCCTTCCATACCGCACTACCGCACTGTGGGTGGCTGACTATCAGGCTGACAAAGATCGGCCCCGCCTGTGAACAGACGGGGCCGACAGAACAAGGCTCCGGTCAGGCCGGGAGAACGATGACGAAGCGCTGCGGCTCCTCGCCCTCGGATTCGCTGCGCAGACCGGCGGCCGCAACCGCATCGTGCACAACCTTGCGTTCGAACGGCGTCATCGGGTCCAGCTTCACCGGCTCACCGGTGCTCTTGACCTCGTCCGCGGCCTTGGCACCCAGCTCGGCGAGCTCGGCCCGCTTCTTGGCCCGAAACCCAGCGATGTCCAGCATCAGACGACTGCGGTCACCGGTCTCCCGGTGCACAGCAAGCCGCGTCAGCTCCTGGAGTGCCTCCAGCACCTCACCGTCGCGGCCCACGAGCTTCTGCAGATCACGTGCCGAGTCACTGATGATCGAGACCGCAGCCCGGTCCGCCTCGACGTCCATGTCGATGTCACCGTCGAGATCGGCGATGTCGAGCAGACCCTCGAGGTAGTCCGCTGCGATCTCGCCCTCCTGCTCGAGGCGGGTCAAGGTGTCGCTGCCCTCAGCGGCCGTGGAGGTGGTGCCTTCCGTCACGGATGGACTCCTTCTTACTTCTTGGACGGGTGCTTGGGCCGCTGCGGACCCTTGCGCTGTCCGGACTTGGCTTGGCGTGAGGAGCCGGACGCGGGCTTGCCCGCCGGCTTGGGCTTGTCGTCCTGCGATGCGTCCCGCTTGTCCATGGAGGTCTTGGACTCCGGCTCGGCAGAACCGGTCTCCTTGGCCTGCTGGGCGGCGGTCTGACGCTGGGCCTTGGTCTGGCGCTTGGGCTGCTGACGCCGCTGCGCGGCTCCGCCCTCGGCCTCGGCAACAGCCGTGTCGCTCTTGATCACCGTGCCGTCCTCCTGGGCGGCAAGGCCCAGCTTGGCCAGTCCCGTGATGAACTTCCGCTCGATGTCGTTGCGGTCCGGCCCCTTGGACACGATCCGCTTGACCGTATTGCGCTTGGTCCTGCCCCGCACCTCACCGTGAGCGGTGACGCTCTTCAGCAGACGTCCCAGGTACTGGTCCTGCGCCTTGCTGCCCGGGGTCGGGTTCTGGTTGATCACGTACATCTGCTGACCCATGGTCCAGACGTTGGTGGTCAGCCAGTAGACGAGGACACCGACGGGGAAGTTGATACCCATGACGGCGAAGATCAGCGGGAAGATGTACATCAGCATCTTCTGCTGCTGCATGTACGGCGTCTTGACCGTCAGGTCGACGTTCTTCGTCATCAGCTGGCGCTGAGTGAAGAACTGCGATGCCGACATCATCACGATCATGACCGCGGTGACGACCCGGACGTCGACCAGAGAGGCACCGAGAGCGCTGACGTCCGACGCGCTGTCCATGAACTTGGATGCGAGCGGAGCACCGAAGATGTGTGCCTTACGGGCGCTGTCGAGCAGCGGCTGGTCGATGACACCGATCGTCTTGCCCGAGGCGATGGCCGAGAGCACGTGATACAGGGCGAAGAAGAACGGCGACTGCGCCAGGATGGGAAGGCACGAGGAGAGCGGGTTGGTGCCCGTCTCCTTGTACAGCTTCATCATCTCTTCTGACTGACGCTGCTTGTCGCTCTTGTAGCGCTCCTGGATCGCCTTCATCTTCGGCTGGAGCACCTGCATGTTCCGGGTCGACTTGATCTGCTTAACGAAAAGCGGGATCAGGCAGATCCGGATCAGTACCACCAGAGACACGATGGACAGGCCCCAGGCCCAGCCCGTGTCATCGCCGAAGATCGCTCCGTACAACGTGTGGAACTGGACGATGACCCATGAAACGGGCCAGGTGATAAAGCTGAACAGACTGGCAATCGTGTCCACTAATCAAGCTCCTTGAGCATTGGGCGAAGTCTCTGCGGCCGGGCTCGGGGATTCGGAAACCGACCCCCCGGGAGGCACATCAGCGGCGGCGTCCCCGCCCTTGCCACCGCGTATGGCAGTACGCAGCAGTTCGTGCCAACGCGGACGTTTGCGTGGTGGAACATGGTCCACGCCACCGGGTGACCACGGATTGCACCGCAGGATGCGCCAGGCCGTCAGCGCAGTTCCCTTGATCGCTCCGTGCCGGTCGATCGCCGTATATCCATAGTGGGAACACGACGGGTAGTAGCGGCAGACAGGCCCGAGAAGTGGGCTGATCGTCCACTGGTACAACTTGATGAGAGCCAGCAGCGGGTACTTCATCGCGCGCCCCCTCCCAGCAACCGCTGAAGAGCGGCATCCAGGTCTCGGGCCAGCTGTTCATGGTCGGCGTCACCCGCTCCGGGCAACGCTCGTACGACAACCAGGCTACCGGGGGGCAGCAGGGACAGCCGTTCGCGGACCAGGTGGCGAAGCCTGCGCTTCACCGCTGTGCGGACAACCGCTCCACCCACAGCTTTGCTGACAACGAAACCCGCACGCGGCGGGGAAGCACTCTCCCCAGTCACGTGCGGGTCCGTTGCACCGCTGCGTAGATGAACGACGAGTAGCGGGCGGCCGGCCCGGCGTCCTCGACGTACTGCGGTCGCGAAGTCCTCGCGCCGCCTCAGCCGATTCTCGGTAGGCAGCACGTCATGACCTGTTAGCGATCAGGCGGACAGGTTGGCGCGACCCTTGCCACGGCGGGACGCGAGAATCGCGCGGCCGGCACGGGTGCGCATCCGCAGCCGGAAGCCGTGGGTCTTCGCGCGACGACGGTTGTTCGGCTGGAAGGTGCGCTTGCTCACTCGGGGGCTCCAGAAATGACTCGTGTGTTGGCGGGACATCGCCTGGCTGTCACCGTGCGCCCACGAGAGACTCGCGTAAACGCTCTAGTGCACCGCTTCACGATCACAGATCGTGATCTTTGCCCATCGGAGGCAGGCGGCAGCAGCCATCGACAACTCGACCTGGCCACGGTACGCGCGGCCACACCACCGGGTCAAACCCGCCCTACCGCACCCCGCGCTATGCACAGGCTGTGGACAACAACTTGAACCACGCGGGTCGGCCTGACTACCGTGGCTGAACCCCGGTTCTTTTTCTTCCTGCCTGCCGGTCCTCACCCATCCCGAACCATCCCGTCCCGAGAACCACACATTCGTGGGACCAGCGAGAGAGCGTGCCTTGTGGCTGATGTACCTGCCGATCTTGCCGCAGTGTGGCCACGAGTGCTGGAGCAACTCCTCGGGGAGGGCCAGCAGGGCATCGAGCCGAAGGACAAGCAGTGGATCGAGCGCTGCCAGCCGCTCGCACTGGTCGCCGACACGGCGCTGCTCGCCGTCCCCAATGAATGGGGCAAGCGCGTACTGGAAGGCCGGCTCGCGCCGCTGATCAGCGAGACGCTGAGCCGCGAATGCGGCCGCCCGATCCGCATCGCGATCACTGTCGACGACTCCGCGGGCGAACCTCCGAACCCGCCCGCGCCCCCGATGCACCAGTCCCAGCAGCCCCAGCAGCACCGCTACCAGGGACCGCAGCACGACGAGCGTCAGCACAATGACGCGTACGACGGATACGGGCACCGGCCCTCGGACGACGGCATGCCGACCGCCCGGCCCGCCTACCCCGACTACCAGCAGCAGCGCCGCGACCCCGGTGCGTGGCCGCGCACCCAGGAGGACCTCTCCTGGCAGCAGCCCCGGCTCGGCGGATTCCAGGACCGCGACACCTCGGCGGAGCAGTGGCGGGAGCCGTACGCCGGTGGCCGTCCCCAGGAGCCGCAGCACGACTACCGGCCGCAGCCGCCCGAGCGTCAGGGTTACGAGCAGCAGCGCCCCGAGCGCCACGACATGCAGGACCTCCAGGCCCAGCACCGGCAGGGCGGCGCCGGCACCGGACGGCCCGGCGGCGCCCCCGGGCCGATGGGCGCACAGCCCGCACCCACGCCCGGCGCCGGTGAGCCGGCGGCCCGGCTGAATCCGAAGTACCTCTTCGACACGTTCGTCATCGGTGCGTCCAACCGATTCGCGCACGCCGCGGCGGTCGCGGTCGCCGAAGCGCCCGCCAAGGCGTACAACCCGCTCTTCATCTATGGGGAGTCAGGACTCGGCAAGACCCATCTGCTGCACGCCATCGGGCACTACGCGCGCAGCCTCTACCCGGGCACCCGGGTGCGGTACGTGAGCTCCGAGGAGTTCACCAACGAGTTCATCAACTCGATCCGCGACGGCAAGGGCGACACCTTCCGCAAGCGCTACCGCGACGTGGACATCCTGCTGGTCGACGACATCCAGTTCCTGGCGAGCAAGGAGTCGACGCAGGAGGAGTTCTTCCACACCTTCAATACGCTCCATAACGCCAACAAGCAGATCGTGCTGTCCTCGGACCGGCCGCCCAAGCAGCTGGTGACCCTGGAGGACCGGCTGCGGAACCGTTTCGAGTGGGGTCTGACCACCGATGTCCAGCCGCCGGAGCTGGAGACGCGGATCGCGATCCTCCGAAAGAAAGCGGTACAGGAGCAGCTCAACGCCCCGCCGGAGGTACTGGAGTTCATCGCCTCCCGTATTTCCCGGAACATCAGGGAGTTGGAGGGGGCGCTGATCCGGGTCACGGCCTTCGCCAGTCTCAATCGCCAGCCGGTCGATCTCGGACTGACCGAGCATGTGCTGAAGGATCTGATCCCGGGTGGCGAGGACTCGGCTCCTGAGATCACGGCGACGGCCATCATGGCGGCGACCGCGGACTACTTCGGTCTGACGGTGGACGATCTCTGCGGAACCTCGCGCAGCCGCGTGCTGGTGACGGCCCGCCAGATCGCGATGTACCTCTGCCGGGAGCTGACCGATCTCTCACTGCCCAAGATCGGGGCGCAGTTCGGCGGCCGCGACCATACGACGGTGATGCACGCGGACCGGAAGATCCGTGCGCTGATGGCGGAGCGACGCTCCATCTACAACCAGGTCACCGAGCTCACCAACCGCATCAAGAACGGCTGACGGGCCACCGGCACGTATACGCCCCGTACGCGTCGGAAGGGCGCCTGCGAAACCTTCACCGGGTTCCGCAGGCGCCCTTCCTCGTTGTCCGGAGCCCCGCGGCCGAATCCCTACGAAGCCCCGTCCGCGCCTCTCCAAAGGTCCACCGAAGCCGCCGAAGCCCGCGCCGGAGTCCCTCCAACCCCCTCCGAGACCGTTGCGAAACCTGCTCGGAAGCCCCTCCGACACCGGACTCCGCGGCTCCGGGATGGTCGCGCTGTTCGAATACATGCCGCCGGGCGTCCGTTCTCCACAGATCTGGGGAGATTTTCCCCTCCACAGCCTGGGGACCCAGAAGTTGTCCCATATTGCTTCCACAGGGGCGACTACCGATACTCCATCAGACCAGGTCAAGGGCCTGGGGATTTGTGGTCAACAGTGATCCACAGCCTGTGGACAAGATCTCCGTCCACAGGGAGCCGATGATGTTGTCCACCGGCAGCCCACAGCACGGGCCGCGTTGTCCCCAGCTTGATCGGGCTTCTCCACATCTCTGTCCACTGTTCGGCAACACGACGACGCCTTTCACTGCGCCGAGTGAAAGGCGTCACACCGGGAGGGTCGGTTGGGCTGTGGGGAACCTGGGTAAAGCTGGGGACAGCCCTGGGGAGAAACCCCCTTGCCCTGTGTACCGGGTGTGCAGAACTTTCGTCCGTCCACAGAAACACCGGGTTGTCCACCGGTGCCACCCACAGGGTCGGTGGACAAAAAACCGGGCCTGACCTGCGAAAACGACGTTATCCACCGTTTCCACAGGCCCTACTACTACTGCCACCTATAGTTAGCCCGGAATCCGCTTCGAAGTGGGGCCTGTGCACAACTCGGGGCCGGGGCGCTCCGAGCCTCTTGTCGCGACTTGACCCCGAGCAGCACCGAGTGTCGGTGCCGTACGTCAGACTGGTCCCCGGCGTCCTCCCACTGTCATCGGCGGGAGACGCGATCGGACGACGAAGGCCAGCAGGGCGAGCGAGCAACAGCAGGAGGCGGTTCCGGTGAAGATCCGGGTGGAGCGCGATGTACTCGCGGAGGCTGTGGCCTGGGTGGCCCGTAGCCTCCCGGCCCGTCCGCCGGCGCCCGTTCTTGCGGGCCTTCTGCTGAAGGCTGAGGACGGCGCCCTCAGCTTCTCCAGCTTCGACTACGAGGTCTCGGCCCGGGTCTCGGTGGACGCGGAGGTCGAGGAGGACGGCACGGTGCTGGTCTCCGGCCGGCTGCTCGCCGACATCTGCCGCGCCCTTCCCAACCGCCCGGTGGAGATTTCCACAGACGGTGTACGGGCGACCGTGGTCTGCGGCTCCTCGCGATTCACACTCCACACCCTTCCTGTGGAGGAGTACCCGGCGCTGCCCGAGATGCCGACCGCGACCGGCACGGTCCCCGGTGAGGTCTTCGCCTCGGCCGCCGCCCAGGTCGCCATCGCCGCGGGCCGTGACGACACGCTGCCGGTCCTGACCGGTGTGCGGATCGAGATCGAGGGCGAGACCGTCACCCTGGCCTCCACCGACCGCTACCGCTTCGCGGTCCGCGAGTTCCTCTGGAAGCCGGAGAACCCGGATGCGTCGGCGGTCGCCCTGGTGCCCGCCAAGACCCTGCTGGACACTGCCAAGGCTCTGACCAGCGGTGACACGGTGACGCTGGCGCTGTCCGGCTCCGGTGCCGGTGAGGGGCTGATCGGTTTCGAGGGAGCGGGCCGGCGTACGACCACGCGGCTGCTCGAAGGCGATCTGCCGAAGTACCGCACGCTGTTCCCCACCGAGTTCAACTCGGTCGCGGTCATCGAGACCGCTCCGTTCGTCGAGGCCGTCAAGCGTGTGGCCCTCGTCGCCGAGCGGAACACTCCGGTGCGGCTCAGCTTCGAGCAGGGTGTGCTGATCCTGGAGGCGGGTTCCAGTGACGACGCACAGGCTGTGGAGCGGGTCGACGCGGTGCTGGAGGGCGACGACATCTCGATCGCGTTCAACCCGACGTTCCTGCTGGACGGGCTGAGCGCGATCGACTCCCCGGTCGCCCAGCTCTCGTTCACGACGTCCACCAAGCCCGCGCTGCTCAGCGGCCGCCCGGCCGTGGACGCCGAGGCGGACGAGGCGTACAAGTACCTGATCATGCCGGTCCGCCTTTCCGGCTGATCCGGCCATCGGTTCCGCATCGACAGCTTCCGACGGGCACGCTCAGCGCCGAGCATGCCCGTCGATCTGTCCCCGGCCGGGCGTAGGCTCGGCCTTGGGTACGAATCGGCACAACGCTTAAGGAATCTCTGATGGAGCTCGGTCTCGTCGGCCTCGGCAAGATGGGCGGCAACATGCGCGAGCGCATCCGCCGCGCAGGCCACACCGTCATCGGTTACGACCGCAACCCGGACGTCTCCGATGTCCACAGCCTCGAAGAGCTCGTGGGCAAGCTGAAGGGCCCCCGGGTCGTCTGGGTGATGGTGCCGGCCGGCGCCCCGACCCAGGCCACCATCGACGAGCTGGCCGGTCTCCTCTCGCCCGGTGACATCGTCGTGGACGGCGGGAATTCCCGCTGGACGGACGACGAGAAGCACGCGGTCGAGCTGGGCATCAAGGGCATCGGCTTCGTGGACTGCGGCGTCTCCGGCGGTGTCTGGGGCCTGGAGAACGGCTACGCGCTGATGTACGGCGGCGACGCCGAGAACGTGGCGAAGGTCCAGCCGGTCTTCGACGCGCTGAAGCCCGAGGGCGACTTCGGTTCCGTCCACGCGGGCAAGGTCGGCGCCGGCCACTTCGCGAAGATGGTCCACAACGGCATCGAGTACGCCATGATGCAGGCCTACGCCGAGGGCTGGGAGCTGCTGGAGAAGGTCGACTCCGTCACCGATGTGCGCGAGGTCTTCCGTTCCTGGCAGGAGGGCACGGTCATCCGTTCCTGGCTGCTCGACCTGGCGGTCAACGCGCTGGACGACGACGAGCACCTCGACAAGCTCCGTGGTTTCGCCGCCGACTCCGGTGAGGGCCGCTGGACGGTGGAGGCCGCGATCGACAACGCGGTGCCGCTGCCGGCGATCACGGCGTCGCTCTTCGCGCGTTTCGCCTCGCGGCAGGACGACTCCCCGCAGATGAAGATGATCGCCGCGCTGCGCAACCAGTTCGGTGGCCACGCGGTCGAGAACAAGAAGTAGATCGGCGAGAAGCCGGTCGACAAGAAGTTGATCGACGAGAAGCAGAACACGAAGTAACCGCAACGAGGAGCGGGCCGGGCCGTCAGGTCCGACCCGCACCACGGAGCACGGAGCAGGAAGCCGGGAAGGTCGGCGTACACCATGCATGTCACGCATCTCTCGCTGGCCGACTTCCGCTCGTACGCCCGGGTCGAGGTACCTCTCGATCCGGGCGTCACCGCTTTCGTGGGGGCCAACGGGCAGGGCAAGACGAATCTGGTGGAGGCCGTCGGCTACCTCGCGACGCTCGGCAGCCATCGGGTCTCCTCCGATGCGCCGCTGGTGCGGATGGGGGCGGACCGGGCTGTCGTCCGGGCTGCTGTCACGCAGGGCGAGCGTTCGCAGCTGATCGAGCTGGAGCTCAATCCGGGCAAGGCCAATCGGGCCCGGATCAATAGGTCGTCGCAGGTCAGGCCGCGTGATGTGCTGGGGATCGTACGTACGGTGCTGTTCGCGCCGGAGGATCTGGCGCTGGTCAAGGGGGATCCCGGGGAGCGTCGGCGTTTTCTCGACGAGCTGATCACAGCGCGTTCGCCGCGGATGGCGGGGGTGCGTTCGGACTACGAGCGGGTGCTGAAGCAGCGCAACACCTTGCTGAAGTCGGCGGCGATGGCGCGCAGGCACGGTGGCCGGTCGATGGACCTGTCCACGCTCGATGTGTGGGACCAGCATCTGGGCCGGGTGGGTGCGGAGCTGCTGGCGCAGCGGCTGGATCTGATTGCAGCGTTGCAGCCGTTGGCCGACAAGGCATATGGGGATGTGGCGCCGGGGGGTGGTCCGGTGGCGTTGGAGTACCGGAGTTCGGTCGGTGCGGGGGTGGATTCGGCGCGTACGCGTGAGGAGCTGTACGAGCAGCTGATCGCGGCCCTGGCGGAGGTCCGTAAACAGGAGATCGAGCGAGGTGTGACGTTGGTCGGGCCGCACCGTGATGATCTGCTGCTGGGGCTGCGGGGAATGCCGGCCAAGGGGTACGCGAGCCATGGCGAGTCCTGGTCGTATGCGTTGGCGCTGCGGCTGGCTTCGTACGATCTGCTGCGCAGCGAGGGCAATGAGCCGGTGCTGGTGCTCGACGACGTTTTCGCGGAGCTGGATGCGCGTCGTCGTGAGCGGTTGGCGGAGTTGGTGGCTCCGGGTGAGCAGGTGCTGGTGACGGCGGCGGTGGACGACGACGTTCCGGGGGTTCTGGCGGGGGCGCGGTATGCGGTGTCCGCGGGTGAGGTGGAGCGGCTGTGAGCGGCCGCGGTGAGGTGTCCGGGGCCACCGGGGCTCCTGGGGAGCCGTCGCAGGGGCGGCCGGTGGAGGGGAAGCAGCCGGAGCCGTCGGGGGTGGATCTGGCGCGGGTTGCGTTGCGTGCGGCGAAGGAGCAGGCGCGGGCGCGTGGTGCTGCGGCGCAGCAGAAGAAGCAGGCCAGGCGCGGCGGTGGGCTGCGTTCGGGTGCGCGGGCGGATGGGCGGGATCCGTTGCCGTTGGGCGCTGCGATCAATCGTCTGATCACTGAGCGTGGCTGGGAGACGCCGGCGGCGGTGGGTGGGGTGATGGGCCGTTGGCCGCAGATCGTGGGTGAGGATCTGGCGAATCACTGTGTGCCGTTGCGGTACGACGAGGATCCGGACGAGCGGGTGCTGACGGTGCAGTGCGATTCGACGGCCTGGGCGACGCAGCTGCGGTTGCTGGCGCCGCAGCTGGTGGCCCGGCTGAATGCGGACCTGGGGCACGGCACGGTGCGGTTGATCAAGGTGTTGGGGCCGGGTGGTCCGCAGCGCAGGTTCGGTCCGCTGCGGGCGCCGGGGAGCACCGGCCCTGGCGATACGTATGGCTGAGCGCCTCTGAGCTGGGGTTTTTCGTGGCCCAGAGGGGCGTGGGGGTGTGTTCGGGAAGCGGTCGGGGTGCTGTGGCGTTCTCTCGGTGGCGCTGTCCGTCGCGTCCGTGTTGTACGGGTATGTGGTGGTTGAAACCGTACGGGGGGAGTGGGGCGTCCCTCACGGTAGCGAAAGGTTGACAGGCCGAAGCGCTCAATGCCCGCGTGGGGCTCTTGGGGGCCCTTCCTGAATATGGGGAGTCGTCAGGCGCTCATCCAGGGCGGCACATGCGTACTCAGGTACCGGCAAACCCCCATTCGTGTCGGCGCTACCGGTAGACTGGTCAATAATCCCGCACCGTTGCGGGAGTCGTCGATACAAGCCGAACGACGCAGCCGCTCCCGACTGTCCGGAGAACGGCCTGTGCTGTGCCAGAAAGGGCGCTTCGTGGCCGATTCCGGCAACCCCAACGAGAACATTCCGTCCACACCCGGTGAGAGCGGCGAGGTGATCGCCTCGGCCGAGGCATCCGCTTCCGGCGAGGTCACCCCCTCGTACGACGCCAGCGCGATCACCGTCCTCGAGGGCCTGGACGCGGTCCGCAAGCGACCTGGCATGTACATCGGCTCGACCGGTGAGCGCGGCCTCCACCACCTCGTGTACGAGGTGGTCGACAACTCGGTCGACGAGGCCCTGGCAGGGCATGCGGACACGATCGACGTCACGATCCTCGCCGACGGCGGGGTCCGTGTGATCGACAACGGCCGGGGTATCCCGGTCGACATCGTGCCGTCGGAGAAGAAGCCGGCGGTCGAGGTCGTGCTGACCGTGCTGCACGCCGGCGGCAAGTTCGGCGGCGGCGGCTATGCCGTCTCCGGCGGACTGCACGGTGTCGGTGTCTCCGTGGTGAACGCGCTTTCCTCACGCGTCTCCGTCGAGGTCAGCCGGGACGGTTACCGCTGGACCCAGGACTACAAGCTGGGCGTGCCGACCGCTCCGCTGGCCCGTAACGAGGCCACCGACGAGTCGGGTACGACGGTCACGTTCTGGGCCGACGGGGACATCTTCGAGACCACCGAGTACTCCTTCGAGACCCTGTCGCGCCGCTTCCAGGAGATGGCGTTCCTCAACAAGGGTCTGACGATCAGGCTCACCGATGAGCGCGAGTCGGCGAAGGCGACGGCGGGCGCGGATGTCGCCGAGGTGGCCGAGGTCGCCGAGGAGCAGCAGGCCCGTACGGTCACGTACCACTACGAGGGCGGCATCGTCGACTTCGTGAAGTACCTCAACTCCCGCAAGGGCGACGTCATTCACCAGTCGGTGATCGACATCGCGGCCGAGGACAAGGAGCGTCTCCTCTCGGCCGAGATCGCGATGCAGTGGAACACGCAGTACAGCGAGGGTGTCTACTCCTTCGCGAACACGATCCACACGCATGAGGGCGGCACCCACGAGGAGGGTTTCCGCGCGGCGATGACCTCCCTGGTCAACCGGTACGCGCGGGACAAGAAGCTGCTGCGCGAGAAGGACGACAACCTCACCGGTGAGGATGTCCGCGAGGGTCTGACGGCGATCATCTCGGTGAAGCTGGGCGAGCCCCAGTTCGAGGGGCAGACGAAGACCAAGCTGGGCAACACCGAGGCGAAGACCTTCGTCCAGAAGGTGGTCCACGAGCAGCTGACGGACTGGTTCGACCGGAATCCGAACGAGGCCGCAGACATCATCCGCAAGGGCATCGCGGCGGCCACGGCCCGTGTCGCGGCCCGCAAGGCGCGTGATCTGACCCGTCGTAAGGGGCTCCTGGAGAGCGCCTCGTTGCCGGGCAAGCTGAGCGACTGCCAGTCCAACGATCCGACGAAGTGCGAGATCTTCATCGTCGAGGGCGACTCCGCCGGTGGTTCGGCGAAGTCGGGCCGTAATCCGATGTACCAGGCCATCCTGCCGATCCGGGGCAAGATCCTGAACGTCGAGAAGGCCCGGATCGACAAGATCCTGCAGAACACCGAGGTCCAGGCGCTGATTTCGGCCTTCGGTACCGGTGTCCACGAGGACTTCGACATCGAGAAGCTCCGCTATCACAAGATCATTCTGATGGCGGACGCCGATGTCGACGGTCAGCACATCAACACCCTGCTGCTGACGTTCCTCTTCCGTTTCATGCGTCCGCTGGTCGAGGCCGGGCACGTGTACCTCTCCCGCCCCCCGCTGTACAAGATCAAGTGGGGCCGGGACGACTTCGAGTACGCGTACTCGGACCGGGAGCGCGACGCCCTGGTGGAGCTGGGCAAGCAGAACGGCAAGCGGATCAAGGAAGACTCGATCCAGCGCTTCAAGGGTCTCGGCGAGATGAACGCCGAGGAGCTGCGCGTCACCACGATGGACGTGGACCACCGGGTCCTCGGCCAGGTCACGCTGGACGACGCGGCGCAGGCCGACGACCTCTTCTCGGTGCTGATGGGCGAGGACGTCGAGGCGCGGCGCTCGTTCATCCAGCGCAACGCCAAGGACGTCCGCTTCCTCGACATCTGAGTCGGCCGTACCAGCAAGCCGCCGCTCGAAAGGATTTTGACCAGCAATGGCCGACGAGAACACCCCTGTGACACCTGAAGAGGAGCCGGCCGCCGCCGGCGTGGGCATGCGTGTCGAGCCCGTGGGGCTCGAGACGGAGATGCAGCGCTCCTACCTCGACTACGCGATGTCCGTGATCGTCTCGCGTGCGCTGCCGGACGTGCGGGACGGTCTCAAGCCCGTCCACCGCCGGGTGCTGTACGCGATGTACGACGGCGGTTACCGGCCCGAGAAGGGCTTCTACAAGTGTGCCCGTGTCGTCGGTGACGTCATGGGTACGTACCACCCGCACGGCGACTCGTCGATCTACGACGCACTGGTGCGACTGGCGCAGCCGTGGTCGATGCGGATGCCGCTGGTGGACTCCAACGGCAACTTCGGTTCTCCGGGCAACGACCCGGCCGCCGCCATGCGGTACACCGAGTGCAAGATGATGCCGCTGTCCATGGAGATGGTCCGGGACATCGACGAGGAGACCGTCGACTTCCAGGACAACTACGACGGCCGCAACCAGGAGCCGACGGTTCTGCCGGCGCGCTTCCCGAACCTCCTGGTGAACGGTTCTGCGGGCATCGCGGTCGGTATGGCGACCAACATCCCGCCGCACAACCTGCGCGAGGTCGCGGACGGTGCGCAGTGGTACCTGGAGCACCCGGAGGCCTCCCAGGAGGAGCTCCTGGACGCGCTGATCGAGCGGATCAAGGGCCCGGACTTCCCGACGGGCGCGCTTGTGGTGGGCCGCAAGGGCATCGAGGAGGCGTACCGCACCGGCCGTGGCTCGATCACGATGCGTGCGGTCGTCGCGGTCGAGGAGATCCAGAACCGGCAGTGCCTGGTCGTGACGGAGCTTCCGTACCAGACCAACCCGGACAACCTGGCGCAGAAGATCGCCGACCTGGTGAAGGACGGCAAGATCGGCGGGATCGCGGACGTCCGTGACGAGACCTCGTCGCGTACGGGGCAGCGTCTGGTGGTCGTGCTGAAGCGCGACGCGGTCGCCAAGGTCGTTCTGAACAACCTGTACAAGCACACCGATCTGCAGACCAATTTCGGCGCCAACATGCTGGCGCTGGTCGACGGCGTGCCGCGGACCCTGTCGATCGACGCGTTCATCCGGCACTGGGTGACGCACCAGATCGAGGTCATCGTCCGGCGTACGAAGTTCCGTCTGCGCAAGGCGGAGGAGCGGGCGCACATTCTGCGTGGTCTGCTCAAGGCGCTGGACGCGATCGACGAGGTCATCGCCCTCATCCGGCGCAGCCAGACGGTCGAGGTGGCGCGCGAGGGCCTGATGGGCCTGCTGGAGATCGACGAGATCCAGGCGAACGCGATCCTGGAGATGCAGCTGCGCCGGCTGGCCGCACTGGAACACCAGAAGATCACGGCCGAGCACGACGAGCTCCAGGCGAAGATCAACGAGTACAACGCGATCCTGGTGTCGCCGGAGCGGCAGCGGCAGATCGTCAGCGAGGAACTGGCCGCGATCGTCGAGAAGTTCGGCGACGACCGGCGTTCCAAGCTGGTGCCCTTCGACGGTGACATGTCCATCGAGGACCTGATCGCCGAGGAGGACATCGTCGTCACGATCTCACGCGGCGGCTATGTGAAGCGTACGAAGACGGACGACTACCGCTCGCAGAAGCGCGGCGGCAAGGGCGTACGCGGTACGAAGCTCAAGGAAGACGACATCGTCGACCACTTCTTCGTGTCGACGACGCACCACTGGCTGCTGTTCTTCACGAACAAGGGCCGGGTGTACCGGGCGAAGGCGTACGAGCTCCCGGACGCCGGCCGTGATGCCCGCGGTCAGCACGTCGCCAACCTGCTGGCCTTCCAGCCGGACGAGCGGATCGCCCAGATCCTGGCGATCCGTGACTACGAGGCCGCGCCGTATCTGATCCTGGCCACGCAGGGCGGTCTCGTGAAGAAGACCGCGCTGAAGGACTACGACTCACCGCGTTCCGGTGGCGTCATCGCGATCAACCTGCGGGAGACGGCGGACGGTTCCGACGACGAGCTGATCGGTGCGGAGCTGGTGTCGGCCGAGGACGATCTGCTGCTCATCAGCAAGAAGGCCCAGTCGATCAGGTTCACTGCGACGGACGACGCGCTGCGCCCCATGGGCCGTGCCACGTCGGGCGTCAAGGGCATGAGTTTCCGCGAAGGCGACGAACTGCTCTCGATGAATGTTGTCCGGCCGGGTACGTTCGTGTTCACTGCCACCGACGGCGGGTACGCGAAGCGGACTGCCGTCGACGAGTACCGGGTTCAGGGTCGTGGCGGCCTGGGCATCAAGGCCGCCAAGATCGTGGAGGACCGGGGCTCGCTGGTCGGCGCGCTGGTGGTCGAGGAGACGGATGAGATCCTCGCCATCACGCTCGGTGGCGGTGTGATTCGTACGCGAGTCAATGAAGTCAGGGAGACGGGCCGTGACACCATGGGCGTCCAACTGATCAATCTGGGCAAGCGCGATGCCGTCGTAGGTATCGCCCGCAACGCCGAAGCCGGTCGTGAGGCCGAAGAGGTCGAGGGGTCCGAGGACGCCGAGGCCGCGGGGGCGGGTGCTGCCGAGAGCACGGTCGAGGGCAATGTCGAAGGCACCTCGCCTTCGGCTGGGGAGCACGAGGAGTAGAGCGTGAGTGGAGCCACGGGCGCCGGTTCGGCCGCTTCCGGAGCTGGAGCGAACGGTGCCCGTGGCCCTGCCACGGACTCCCAAGGGGGCACTGTGACGGACACCCGGGGGCCTCAGCCCCAGTACGAGGGTTACGCGACCGGGCCGTTGCCCGGTGAGCGCGAGCCCGCAGCGGGGCAGGCGAGCGGGCCCTACCACCCGCCGCAGGCGTATCCCTCGCCCGCGGGCGGAACCCAGGGCGGCCGGCCGCACGGCACGCAGGGCGGTGCGCAGGGCGTCGGCGCCGCGCAGGCGGCCCGGCTGCCGCGGACGGGGGCGCGGACGACTCCGCGTACCCGCAAGGCGCGTCTGCGGGTGGCCAAGGCCGACCCGTGGTCGGTGATGAAGGTGAGCTTCCTGCTCTCCATCGCGCTCGGCATCTGCACGGTGGTGGCGGCGGCGGTGCTGTGGATGGTGATGGACGCGATGGGCGTCTTCGAGACCGTGGGCGGCACGATCAGCGAGGCCACCGGTTCGAACGACAGCGGCGGCTTCGATCTTCAGTCGTTCCTGTCGCTTCCGCGGGTCCTCATCTTCACCTCGGTCATCGCGGTGATCGACGTGGTGCTGGCTACCGCGCTGGCGACGCTGGGCTCCTTCATCTACAACCTGTCGGCGGGCTTCGTGGGCGGCGTCGAGCTCACGCTGGCCGAGGACGAGTAGGGCGCGGAGTATCGATTTTGGGACTGGCCCCGACGTGCGCTAATCTTCAGAAGTCAGCGCGCAGCGCGGCGGGGCTATAGCTCAGTTGGTTAGAGCGCATCCCTGATAAGGATGAGGCCACAGGTTCAAATCCTGTTAGCCCCACAGTGACAACAGAAGGCCCGGTATCTCCTCGGAGACACCGGGTCTTCTGCGTGTGGGCGGGGCGGTGTGTGCCTGGTGCGGGTTCGGGTGCGTGGGGTGTGTCGGAGCCGGGTGGGGCGTGGAGCGCACGAAGGAGCCCCCGTCCGGTGTGAACCGGTCCCGGGGGCTCTGTACGTCAGTTGTGCGGCTCTCATGGAGGGAGGAGGGACGCGTCCCCCGCCGGGGCTCCGTGGGTGGCGTGGGCGGTGTTCCTGGATTCCGTGGCCGTCGTGTCCGTGGACAGTTGGTGGGCGGCGGGTGAGGAGCCGTGTGCTTCGGCACGGATCCGCTGCTTCATCGTGGGTGGCAGCGCCCTGTCACGCGGAAGGGTCCAGCGGACCGACGGAGTGGTCGCGGTTGCCGCCGTCGCACCCATGTGCTCGTGGTTCGTGGTGGTCGGCTCCGGGGTGTTCTGTTCCGTGGCCGCCGCCGGGGTGCTCATGAGCCCCAGTGCGGCGAGGACGGCGAAGAAGGCGGTGATGAGGGCGGTCCAGATGTTCTTGGCCTTGAAGGTGCTCATGGCCCCTCGCTTTCGGGTCGTCCGGTTTGCTTACCTTTCCGATGATGTGGATCCGGCCCTGGATTTCGTGGACCGACGCCGCGGATCCGCCGATCTTCAGATGAACACCACTCGTCTGGTGCAACCGGCCTCGACGGGCTTGTGAGGGGCGGCCCGCGCGGGCGTGATCTCCGGCCCGGGTGACTCTCGGGTGATCGCTCTTCCCTGGGCGCCAATTGGGTCGCAGGTAGGTCACCGATCGATATCGGCCGGTGTGTATAGTCGGGCGGCAGAAGTCCCCTACGTCAAGGAAAGACGAGGTCGCGCGGTGAAGAAGCTTCTCCTGGTCGCACTGGCCGCCATCGGCGGGCTCCTCGTGTACCGCCAGATCCAGGCGGATCGCGCCGAGCAGGATCTGTGGACGGAGGCGACTGACTCCGTGCCCGCAGGTTCGGGTGTGTGAGACAGAACAGTCTGATTGCGGGCCCCGGTCGCTGAGCGGCCGGGGCTTCGTGCTGTTGCGGGACCGTGACACCTGTGCCCTTGAGTTCACCTAAGCAAATCAATAGGTTGCGGGAGCAAAAGGGTCGGCTTTTCGGTCGGGGGGCACGAGTGAGGACACGGGATCACTGCCGCCGCACTGCGGTTGCGGGGGCATGGATCGGCGGGGCGCTGCTCGCCCTGGTGGTGGGGGCGATGCCGGCCGCGGCGGCCGCACCCGGCGCTTCGCGGGAGACGGGCGCCGGTCCGGGCGGCAGCCTGGTCATGGTGCTCGACTCGTCCGGCTCCATGGCGGACGACGACGGTACGGGGCGCACCCGGCTGGAGAGTGCCCGTACGGCCGTCGGTTCCGTCGTCGACAACCTCCCCGACGGGTATCCGACCGGTCTGCGGGTGTACGGCGCCGACCGCCCCCGGGGCTGCGCGGACACCAGACTCGTACAGCCGGTCCGGAGGCTCGACCGGACGGCCGTGAAGCGGGCCGTGGCGGCCGTGGAGCCCCGGGGTGACACTCCCATCGGGCTGTCCTTGCGCAGGGCCGCCGAGGACCTTCCACGGCCCGTGGGAGGGGCCGCCGGAACGCGCACGATCCTGCTGATCTCCGACGGCGAGGACAACTGCGGTGCGCCGCGGCCCTGCGAGGTCGCCGAGCAGCTGGCCGGGGAGGGGACCGGGCTGCGGATCGACACCGTGGGCTTCCAGGTGAAGGGCGCGGCCCGTGAGCAGCTCGAATGCGTCGCGGCGGCGGGCAACGGCCGTTACTACGACGCGCCGGACGCCGCCGCGCTGGCCCGGCAGCTGCAACGGGCGTCCCAGCTCTCCGCGGACGGTTACCGCTTCCGGGGCGAGCGGGTCGAGGGCGCGGCGACGCGTGCGGGGGCGCCCGTGCTCGTACCCGGGCAGTATCTGGACACCATCGGGCCCGGTGAGAAGCGGTACTACGCCGTCGGTCTGGATGCCGTTTCGACGGCGGACTTCTCGGTGACGGCGGTGCCGCAGCCCGGGGCGGCCGTCGACACGTTCGACGCGCTGCGCACCAGCATCGCGCACGGCACCGACAGTTCGTGCGCGACGGACACCGCGCGCTTCTACCAGAAGGAGGGCGCGGCCCCGCTGACCTCGGCGGTCGCCCGTATCCCGGCGGAGCGGGGCACCCGCGCCTGCGACCGGGCCGGGCGGTACTGGCTGGTGGTGGAGCGGGAGAGCAAGAGGGGCTCCGACGCCGCGCGTTGGCCGCTCGAACTCGTCCACGGAGTGGAGGCGCCGCTGGCGAAGGGGGTCACCCCCGCCCAGTCGCAGCCGGAGTACGGCAAGGGCGGCAAGGACGCCGTGCTGCCCGCCGGCGACCCCCGCGACGTGCGGGGTGGTACCGGCTTCAACGACGCCGAGGAACTCGGCCCGGGCGTATGGCGCGACCGGATCCTTCCGTCGCAGACCCTCTGGTACAAGGTCCCGGCCGGCTGGGGCCAGCAGGTGCGCTACGACGTGGAGTTCGCCAACGAGCCCACGGTGGGGAACGGCGCCGCCACGTACTCGTACGGCGCGACGCAGCTCTTCACCCCCGCTCGGTTCCCGCTCGCCGGAGGCAGCGAGTTCACCCCGAGGACCACGTACAACGGTCGGCCGTCGGTGGTCAGGATGGGCGGGGTGCCGGTCGCCTGGACCAATCGGTACGAGTACCGCTCCGCAGTCCAGCCCGTGCACGCCGGGGGCGACTTCTACATCTCGGTGACGCTGGGGGCGGGGGCTGCCGAGATCGCGGAGAACGCGCGGATCGGGGTGGTGCTGCGGGTCGCGGTGCTCGGTGACGAGCTGGCCGGCCCCCAGCACCATGCTGGTGTCGTGGCCAAGAAGGTGGATAAGAAGGGCAATTCGAGCGGCGTCGGAGACAGCAGCGGTACGGGCGGGGCAGGATGGACCGGCATTGCGGCCGCTGCCGGGGCGGGCGCCGCGGTGGTGGTGATCGCGGGGCTCGTGTTCGTGCGCGGGCGTCGCGGGCGCGCCGCACGGACGACGAGGGGAAGCGCGTGATGAGGCAGCGCAACAGGGGCCGGGTGGCGCTGGCCGCCGTCGCGGCGATGTGCGCGGCGGCGGCGCTGCCGGGGCAGGCGTACGCGGCCGGGGAGGACGCCGCGTACACCTTCGATCCCAGGGCGAAGACGGTCAGCGGCGCGGAGGTCAGCACCGAGGCGTCGGCGCTCACGCCCGGATCGGTCTACAAGAGCTTGATCAAGCGCGGCGAGAAGCTCTACTACCGCCTGAACCTCGACGCGAAGACGGACGCGTACGTCTCGGCGGTGGCCGTGCCCAGGGACGGCGGCGAGGTCGCCTACGGGGACGGCATCAAGGTCAGCATCAGGGACAGCACGGACCGGCAGTGCAGCTCGCAGGACGCCCGGTTCGAGTCGGCGGAGTTCCCGCGTCCGATCGCGGCGTACGCCTACCGGAACGTGGAGAAGGACAGCAGTACCTGTCAGGAAGCGGGCACGTACAACGTCCTGATCGAGCGGGAGAGCAAGGCGACCTCGTCACCCGGCGAGTGGGACCTGGAGCTGCGCTACGAGTCGGAACCGAAGCTGAAATCGGCCGGGTCGATGCCGACCGAGGCACCGGAGAACTGGCCGTCGGCCTCCCCCGAGCCGCCCACCGCCGCCCCGCAGCAGCGGTCGGGCGGCACCAGCTACTACGACGCCACCAGCCTGGGCACCGGCGAGTGGCACGACGACATCGCGCCGGGGCAGACCCGCTTCTACCGGGTTCCGGTGGACTGGGGCCAGCAGATCTTCGCCACCGCCGACCTGAGCAACAACAACGCCTCGGACGAGTACATCGGCAACGCTCTCGCGATGTCCG
Source organism: Streptomyces sp. NPDC057543 (assembly GCF_042801895.1). NCBI lineage: Bacteria > Bacillati > Actinomycetota > Actinomycetes > Kitasatosporales > Streptomycetaceae > Streptomyces > Streptomyces sp. NPDC057543. Next base: position 24,076 of record NZ_JBHVFF010000001.1, read on the forward strand.
TGGACAACCCGGCCCACGGCCACGTCGACGATGTGAGTCCGCTGTCCTACTCCGGCAAGCCCGCGTCCGTATCGCTGGATCCGCTGCCTCCGGTGGCGTACGAGAACCGTTACGACTCCACCAGCAGCGTCAGCGCCATGCGGTTCGCCGGCTGGTACTACCTGTCGGTGACGCTCAGCCCGAAGATCGCGAACTCGTACGGTGACCAGGCGATTCCGCTGATCCTCAAGATCAAGGTGGAGGGGAAGGCGAAGACGTCGCCGTACGCGGGGGGCGCGGGGACCTTCTCGGTCACGCAGGACGACAGGGACATGGCCGAGAGCGGCCGGAGCGGTCCCGAGGCTGCCAGGAGCAGCACCATGAAGGCGGTCGGCGTGGCCGGGATAAGCGCGGGTGCCGTGCTGGTGCTCGGGCTCGGCGTGTGGACGCTGCTGGCACGGCGCCGCGCGGTGGCCGCCCCGACGGGTCCGGCGGCCATGGCGGGGCCGGAGGCCTTCGCGGCTGCGGAGGGTGTGGCGGCTTCGGTGGGACCGGCCGTTGCGCCCGGTTCGAACGGTCCGGCCGCGGGCGGACCGGGCGGGGGCGGACAACCGCCCTACCCAGGCCCGCCGCAGGCCTGGTAGCCGGGCCGGAACCACTGCCGCGTACGGCGGCGGGGCTCCGCCCGACGACGCACTCAGCTCTGGGTCAGCGCCCAGACACCCACGGCGAAGCAGATCAGCGCCACCAGCAGGACCGGGACCGCCACCTTCGTAGGCGGTCCCGGACGCCTCCGCGGCACGTGCGCGGCAAATCCTGATCCCGGAGCGGGGACCTGCGGCTGCCCGGCGGTGTACGCCCGGGTGAGAGCCGGCTCGTGGTGCACCGGGGCGGTGGGGGCCTGCGAAGGATCGGGTGCATGCGTGACGAACGGGGCAGCCGTGTGCGCCGGGAGCGGAGTGGGAGGCGTGGCCGCCTGTGCCTGCGGGGGCAGCGGTGCGGGCTGCTGCGGGGGTGGCGGAAGGTGGAAGCTGCCCGTCTCCGACATCGGGACCGGAGGCGGGGTGTAGGGCTGCTGTACGGGGTGCTGAGCCGCGGGGCCGGGGGGTGCGGGGTGCACGTCCTGCACGGCTGTTCTGGGGGCCGTGACCGGTCCGTCGGGTCCGAAGCCGGCGGGCAGCGGACCGAGTTGGTCGAAGACCTCCACCGGCTCGTCGTCGGTGCCGGGCTCGGGCAGCATGTCGACCGCGGCCGTCAGCGCCTTGCGCGCGCCCGTGGCCGTACGGAACCTGGCCTGGGGATCCGGCTGCAGCAGCCCTGCGAGGACCTGCCACAGTGGTTCGGGAATCCCCTCCGGGGCGCTGGGAGTTCCGTACGCGGCGAAGTGCTCGACGATGGCCTGCGCGTCCGGCTTCTTCCCCTGCAGCAGATACAGCGCCACCAGGCCGACCGCGAACAGGTCCGCGGGGAAGTCGGGCTCCGCGCCCATCATCTGCTCGGGCGCGAAGTAACCCGGCGTTCCCACCACGTAGTTGGTCTCGGTGAGGCGCGGCTCGCCCTTGCGCATGGAGATGCCGAAGTCGGACAGCCGCAGATGCGGCCGCCCGGTGCCGGTGGCCTCCATCAGGATGTTGGCCGGTTTGATGTCCCGGTGCACGACGCCCTCCGCATGCACGGTCGACAGCCCGGACAGCAGTTGGTCGAGCAGCGTGCAGACGAAGCGAGGCGGCAACGGCCCGTAGTCACCGATGACATGGGCCAGCGAACCGCCGCTCACCAGATCCATGGTGAACAGGACCTTGTCGTCGTCCGCGGCCCAGCTGGCCGGGGCGAGGACATGCGGATGCTCGATCCGCAGCGCCTGCTCGCGGACGAAGCGCAGCAGCGTGTGTGCGTCGCTCTGCTGGAGGACCTTGGCCGCCACATAACGGCGGCGCCGGTGGTCCCAGGCGCGCCAGACGGCGCCGACCCCACCACGTCCGATCGGATCGATCAGTTCGTACCGACCAGCGAAGACCTCACCCATTGCGCTGCGCCCGCTCCCAGTTCCTGTTCCGGCTCGTGCCCGGTTCTCGGGGGTAGTGCCCCAGGACCTGTCGGACAGGCCCTAGCTCTGGTGTCCCTCGTAGTGCGCCACCGCGTCCGCGGTGCGCCCCGCGCCGTACACCTTGAGGAACTCTGCCAGCTCCGGGTGGGTCGGGGCGAGGGAGTCGGCGGCATCGATGATGTCACCGGCGGCCGCGACGGACCGCAGCAGCGACTGGATCTCGCGCACCACGCGCCGGACGGTCGGGGCGCCGCCGGTGTTGGAGGTCTGGCTGGTGGCGGTGAGGACGGAGCCGCCCTGGGACTTCTTGATCTCTTCCATGCGGTCGGTCGCCTCTCCCGCGCTGACGCTGCCGTCGGCGACCTGACCGGCCAGTTCCTGGAGCGCCTGGACGCGCTGGACGACCGCGGGGTTGCCGATCTTCGCCCGCTGGCCGCTCATCAGCTGGGAGAGCATGGGGGCGGACAGCCCGAGGACCGCGGCGAGCCGGGCCTGGTTCAGGCCGAGATCATCGATCAGCCGACGGAAGAGCGCCCCGAGGGGCTCTCCGTACCAACTGCGCTGAAGTTCCCTGGCTCTTGCTGTTGCCTCTTGCTGAGCTGCATCCATGGCGCGTCTCCCCTTCGCTGCGGCTTCGCTGCTGCGAACCTCGTCGAGCATCTTACGGAGCGTGGTCGCGGACCGGGAGTCCCTGTCTTTTTGCAAGATTCCGGGGGGTACCCGGTACTCTGGTCTGCGGCGGTCGCCGAGACGCTGAAGCGTCCGGTGCTGTCCGTTTTTCGGGGCCTTAGCTCAGTTGGTAGAGCGCTGCCTTTGCAAGGCAGATGTCAGGAGTTCGAATCTCCTAGGCTCCACATCGGTAGAAGGGTCCCCTGGACTGCGAAAACGCGGCCAGGGGACCCTTTTTGCGTGGCCATCGCGCCCTACCTCGCTCTGCACAGCTGAACAGGGTGCATGGCGCCATGTTCAGCGGCCGCCGTGCGCCGGTCCTCAGCGGCGGATGAGGCCGAGGTCGGTGGCGGCGGCGACGGCGGCTGTGCGGGAGTCGACGCCGAGCTTGGCGTAGATGTGGGCCAGGTGGGACTTCACGGTGGCCTGGGTGAGGCTGAGCCGGTCGCTGATGCGCTGGTTGGACAGGCCGTCGGCGACCAGACCGAGGATTTCCGTCTCACGACGGGTCAGCGCGGTACGGGGAGTGCGCAGGCGGTTCATGAGCCGGTCGGCGACCGTGGGGGCGAGGGTGGTGCGCCCGGCGGCGGCGGTCCGAACGGCGGCGGCCAGTTCCTCGGGCGGGGCGTCCTTGAGGAGGTAACCGGTGGCGCCGGCTTCGATGGCGGGCAGCGTGTCGGCGTCGGTGTCGTAGGTGGTGACGACCAGGACCCGGGGTGCCCCGGGGCGGGCGGTGATGGCGGCGGTGGCCTGGGAGCCGTTCATGCCCCGACCGAACTGGAGGTCCATCAGAACGACGTCGATGTCGAGTTCGCCGGCCAGAGTGACCGCTTCCTCGGCCGTGGCGGCCTCGGCCACGATGGTGAAGTCCGGTTCGGTCTCCAGTACGGCGCGCAGTCCGGCCCGTACGACGGGATGGTCGTCGGCGAGCAGCAGACGGATGGGGGTGTCGGTCACGGCTGGGCCTCGTCGTCGGTTCGGAGTGCCGGGTGGGCGGGGAGCTGCGCTGCGAGGGCACTGCCTCGGCCGGGGGCGGATTCGATGCTGAGGGTGCCGCCGAGGGCGTGGGTGCGGGCGCGCATGGCGGCCAGTCCGAAACCGCCGGTGGCCGGATCGGGAGCGGGCAGGCGGGTGGGGTCGAAGCCGGTGCCGTCGTCGACGACGTCGAGGGCCACCTCGTCGTCGAGGTAGCTGAGAGTCACCTCGGCGGTGGTGGCGTGTGCGTGACGGACGGTGTTGGACAGCGCGGACTGCGCGATGCGCAGCAGGGCGACTTCGTGGGCGGTGGGCAGGGGTACGGGCTCGCCGGTGAGGTGGAAGCGGGCGGTGAGGGGGTGCTGGGTGCTGGTCGTGGCGCACAGTCGTTCCAGGGCTCCGGCCAGGGTGGTGCCTTCCAGCGCGGGCGGTGTGAGGGCAGCGACGAACCGGCGGGCTTCGGCGAGGTTGTCCACGGACGTCTGGCGGGCCTGGTCGATGTAGCGGCCGGCGGCCTCGGGCCGGGCGGGCAGGGCGCGTTCGGCGGCGCGCAGGAGCAACTGGATGCTGGAGAGGCCCTGGGCGAGGGTGTCGTGGATCTCGCGGGCGAGGCGTTCGCGTTCGGCCAGGACGCCGGCGGTGTGCTGGGCGGCGGCGAGGTCGGCGCGGGTGGTGGTGAGTTCCTCGATCAGCTGTCGGCGCTGTTCGCTCTCCCGGTACAGGGCCTGGTAGCCCCACACCACGGCCACGGCGACGGCGGCGCCCAGCGCCGGGCCGATCGCGGTGGCCGCGGCGAAGGCGCCCTGGTGGGCGGAGAAGGCCGTGATCGCCGCGACGGCGGTGGCGACGACCGACATCAGGCCGCCGCGGCGAGGCAGCAGATGGAGCTGGAGGAAGTACAGCGGGAACGCCAGCCACACCGCGTCGGCGGTCAGGACCAGCAGAACCAGCCAGATGGCGCCCACCACGCCCAGCCACAGCGCGGCGGCCCGGCGGGAGTCGCTGATACGGGGCAGCAGCGGGCCCAGCGCGTACGCCACCCCCAGCGCCGTACAGACGGTGACGATGAGGCCGGCCCGGGATTCCCCCGTGCCCAGGGCCCGGACCACGGTCAGGGCGAGCAGGCCGATGACCAGCAGGTGCAGGCACCAGGCCAGGGCCCTGGTGGTGGGAGTGAGGGTGCTCATGAGGCACCCAGTCTACGGAAACGACCCATACCGGGCATCAATCAAAAGGTGTAGAGCAGGCGCCGTCCTTTGATTCCAAAAGTCCGATCCTGGGGGCGATGCCTGGGCACGGTGGCGGCGGCGAGGGTGGGTGCGTACCGATTCCACACGTGAAGAGGTACCGAATCCACCAGTGAAAGGGCAGGCCGGAACATGTTCGTCGCCTGGAGAGACCTCCGGTTCGCCAAGGGGCGCTTCGCCTTGATGGGAACCGTCATCGTGCTGATCACGCTGCTGGTCGGGCTGCTGTCCGGGCTGACCGCCGGGCTCGGCCGGCAGAACATCTCCGCGATCACGGGCCTGCCCGCGGACAGGATCGCTTTCGCCGCTCCGAGCAGCGGGCAGGACGTGTCGTACTCCAATTCCACGGTCACCCGGGAGCAGTGGCAGCGGTGGGCCGAGGCACCCGGGGTGAGCAGCGCCGAGCCGCTGGGCATCTCCACCACCAAGGCCACCGCGGGCGACCGGAGCGAGGGCGTGTCCGTCTTCGGTGTCCGGCCCGGCTCCGGCCTGGCCCCCGGCAGCGGGAAGATCGACGACCGTTCGGTGGTGCTGTCCACCGCTGCCGCCGACAGTCTCGGTGCGAAGCCGGGCGACACGGTCACCGTCGCCGGTCAGCGGCTGACCGTCGCCGCCACGAGCGGGGAGGCCTCCTTCAGTCACACCCCCGTCGTCTGGACCAGCCTCACCACCTGGCAGAGGACCGCCCCGCCCACCGGCGGCCCGGACGGCCCCGCCGCGACCGTCATCGCACTCACGACCACATCGGGCGCCGAGGTGGACGCGACCGACGAGGCCGTGGGCACGAAGACGGTGTCCAAGGACGACTCGCTGTCCGCGATCGGCTCCTACACCTCCGAGAACGGCTCCCTGCAGCTGATGCGCGGCTTCCTGTTCGCCATCTCCGCGCTGGTCATCGGCGCCTTCTTCACGGTGTGGACCATCCAGCGCAGCGGTGATGTCGCCGTCCTCAAGGCCCTGGGCGCCTCCACCGCCGGCCTGCTGAAGGACGCCCTCGGCCAGGCCGTCGTCCTCCTGGCGGGCGGCACCCTGCTCGGCACCGGACTCGCCGTCGCTGTCGGCGCCGCCGTGTCCGGCTCGTCCGTGCCCTTCCTCCTCACCCCGGCAACCGTCCTCGTCCCGGCCGCCGTGATGATCCTGCTCGGCGCGCTCGGGGCTGCCCTGTCCATCCGCCGTATCACTTCCGTCGACCCGCTGACCGCCCTGGGGAGCGCACGATGAGCCTGAACCTGACCGACATCACCCTGACCTACCCCGACGGCGAGAGCCGCCTCACCGCCCTGGACCGGGTCGGCCTCGACGTCCCCAAGGGCAGCCTCACCGCCGTCGTCGGCCCCTCCGGCTCCGGCAAGTCCAGCCTCCTCGCCGTCGCCGCCACCCTTATCACCCCCGAGGCCGGCACCGTCACTATCGACGGCACCAGCACCACCGGCATGACCCGCGGCGAACTGACCGATCTGCGCCGTCACAAGATCGGCATCGTCTTCCAGCAGCCCAACCTGCTGCCCTCCCTCACCGCGGCCGAACAGCTCCAGGTCATGGCCCGGATCGACGGCCGTTCCCCGTCCGCGGCCCGCCCGCGCGCGATGGAGCTGCTGGACGCCGTCGGCCTGACCGACCAGGCGGGCCGACGTCCCCACCAGCTCTCCGGCGGCCAGCGCCAGCGCATCAACATCGCCCGCGCCCTGATGAACGACCCCACCGTCCTCCTGGTCGACGAACCCACCAGCGCCCTGGACCACGATCGAGGCGCCGCCGTCATCGACCTGATCACCCGGCTCACCCACCAGAAGGCCACCGCCACCGTCCTCGTCACCCACGACCGCGCCCACCTCACCGCCGTCGACCAGATTGCCGAAGTCCACGACGGACGCCTCACCCTGCCCGCACCCGCGCGCTGAACGTACCGACGCCGACGGCGGGCCCCGCGCGGCCGGGCGCGACGGCCTGCAGGCCGCGGCCCGATCCGTGCGGACCTCCCCGATGGTGGCGCCGCTCCGGGCACGATGCGATGGACGGGTGACGAAGCACCGCCTTCCGCACCGGTGGGCCGGACTGCCCCCCGCCGCCGGGGCCGCGGTGATGGCCACCGGCATCATCTCCGTGGGTCTGTCGCTGGCCGGCCACCCCGTTCTCTCCGCGGTCCTGCTCGCGTTGAGCGTCGGGCTGTGGCTGCTGCTCACCGTGGACTTCGGCCGGCGGCTGCTGTGCGACCGGGCCGGCTGGATCGCGGAGGCCGGCACTCCGCCCGCCATCACCGTCGTCGCCGCGACCTGCGTACTCGGCATCTCGCCCTGCTCGACCGGTACGTCCTCGCCGCCTCCCTGCTCGCCGTCGCGGCGCTCACGTGGCCGGGGCTGCTGCTCGCGGGCCTCTGCCACTGGCGTCGGCGGATGCCGGGTGCGGTCTTCCTCGCCTGCGTCGCCACCCAAGGACTCGCCGTACTGGCGGGCACGCTCGCCCCGGCGTACGGGGCCTGGCTCGCCAGGGCCGGGTTCGCGCTGTTCTGCCTCGGCGTGCTCCTCTACCTCGTGGCGCTCCACCACTTCGCTCTCCGGCAGGTCGTCACCGGAGGCGGCGACCAGTGGGTCGCCGGGGGCGCGGCGGCGATTTCCGCCCTGGCCGGGTCGAAACTCCTGACGTCCCCCGTCTGGACCGGCGGTGCCCCCACCGCGCTTCGCGCGGCGATGCCGGCCCTGCTCGCGCTCGCGTTCGCCTGGTATTTCGTCCTGGCCGCCGCCGAACTCGCCCGCCCCCGCCCGCACTACGACATTCGCCGCCGGTCCACGGTCTTCCCCCTGGGCATGGTCGCCGTCGTCTCCCTCACCTCCGCCTCGGCCACCGGCATCCACCAGATCGCGACGGCCGGTCGCGCTTTTCTGTGGATCGCTGTCCTCGCGTGGCTGCTCACCCTCGCCGGACTGCTGCGGCAGATCCGGCGGGGAGCAGACGGATGAGCGGTGTGTTCCGGGTCGCGAGCGGGCCGCCGACGGGTGGCTGCGGCTATCCCCGTCGCGGTGCCGCCGCGGGAACGGCCTCCCTTTCCGCTTCCGCGGCGGTGGGCGGCTCCGGCCGAGGGCGCCGCGGCCGCATCCACAGGTGGTGGACGGCCGTGAGGAGCGCCAGCCATACGACGCCGACGACCAGGGCGATCCGGGTGCTGTCGTAGAAGCCGAGAACGATCATGATGCCGATCATGAAGGCAATGGCGGCCAGCTGGCCGTACGGCCAGAAGGGGGCCGGGAACTTCAGGGCCGTCGCCTCCTGGGGCGTCATCTGCCACCGCGCCTTCACCTGGGTCAGCAGGATCATCAGCCACACCCATACCGTGGCGAATGTCGCGATCGAGGAGATGATCAGGAAGATGTTGTCGGGCATCAGGTAGTTCATCAGGACGCCGAACAGCAGGGCTCCGATCATGATGACGATGGTCATCCACGGCACGCCGTTGCGGGTGAGCCGCCGCATGACCGCGGGCGCCTGCCCGCGCTGGGCCATGCCGTACATCATGCGGCCCGCGGCGAAGATGTCGCTGTTGATCGCCGAGAGGGCGGCGGTGAGGACCACGACGTTCAGTACGGTGGCCGCGGACTTGAGGCCGATACCGGCAAAGATCTCGACGAAGGGGCTCCCCGACGTGTCGACGTTCTGCCAGGGGTTGACCGACATGATGACCGCGAGGGTCAGTACGTAGAAGAGAATGATGCGCAGGGGGATGGAGTTGACCGCGCTCGGGATGGTCTTCTCCGGGGACTCGGCCTCGCCGGCGGTGACACCGATGATCTCCGTGCCGCCGAAGGCGAACATGACCACGGCGAACGAGATCACGAATCCGTGGGCGCCGTTCGCGAAGAAACCGCCGCTGTTCCAGAGATTCGATACGCCGACGTGGTGGCCGTCGCTGCTGCCGAGACCGAAGACGATCACGGCGATGCCGGCCGCGATCATCGCGATGATGGCGACGATCTTCAGCAGGGAGAGCCAGAATTCCAGCTCGCCGAAGACCTTGACGCTCAGCAGGTTGAGTGCGCCGATGACGAGGATGGCGGCGAGCATCCAGGTCCAGCGCGGGACGTCCGGGAACCAGAAGCCCATGTAGAGGCCCAGCGCCGTGATGTCCGCGATGCAGACGATGACCATTTCGAAGGCGTACGTCCACCCGGTTGTGAAACCGGCGAGCGGGCCGAGGTGCTTCGTCGCGTACTCACCGAACGAGCCGGCGCACGGGGAACGCACTGCCATCTCGCCCAGGGACCGCAGCACCAGGAAGACCGCCGCGCCGCCGATCAGGTACGCCAGGAGGACCGAGGGCCCGGCGGCCTTGATGGATTCGGAGGAGCCGTAGAAGAGTCCGGTGCCGATCGCGGATCCCAGTGCGATGAAGCGGATGTGCCGGGACCGCAGCCCCCTGCTCAGGCCCGCAGTGTCGGTGCTCAAACGATTGCCTCTCTGTTCAGAGTGCGCGGCGGGGCACTGGTCACCGGCCACGTGATCCGTGGACGCACACCTGTGCGGCGAACGGAGAGGCCTGTATATTCCTGCATATACAGGAGCGTCAAGAGGTGGTCCGGTGAGTGAACGCGCAGTGGCGTCGAGTGCGTCGCCGGCCGTCGGGCGGGCGCTGGACATCCTTGTGTACCTTGCCGGGCGCCCGGGACTGGTGCGGGCCGCGGCGCTCGCCCGTGACCTGGGCATCCCCCGCTCGTCCGCGTACCACATCCTCTCCGTCCTGGCCGACCGCGGCTTCGTCACCTACGTCCCGAAGGACCAGGCGTACGGCCTGGGGGTCACCTCCTTCGAGGTCGGCTCCGCCTATCTGCGGCACGAGCCCCTGGAGCGGCTCGCGCGCCCCATCCTGCGCACCCTGGCCGACCGCCTGGGCCAGACGGTGCACATGGGCATCCTCGACGGCGCGGAGACGGTCTATCTGCTCAAGGAGCGGCCGCCTTCGGGCAGGACCGGGGACGTCGACATCACGCTCGTCACGGACATCGGCGTACGGCTGCCGGCCCATCTCACCGCCAACGGACGGGCCATCCTCGCCCACGCGTCCGATGCGCAGCTGCGGGCTCTGTTCCCCCGGCCCGGCGACCTCACCACCCGCACCGGCAGGGGCCCGCGCACGCTGGCGGGGCTGGCGGGCGCCCTTGCACAGGAGCGTGAGCGCGGCTGGTCGCAGGAGGTCGAGATGGTCTCCGAAGGGTTCCGCTCGATGGGCGTGGCGGCGTTCGACCACAACGAGCGGCCGGTCGCGGCGATCAGCAGCACCTGGCGCCGGCACCACTGTCGGCACGACGTGGACCAGGTGCGGGACATCCTGGTGCGGGGCGCCGCCCGGCTCACCGCGGCCGTCTCCGGCCGGGCCCCCGGGGCCCAGGGGCTTGATCCGGCGTGATCCGAACGAAAGGCCCTGGGGGACCCGAGCGGTCAGTGCGTGTCGAACGCGCCTTCGAGGCGATAGCGCGAGCCGGGGTGCAGGAGCCGCGCGACGCTGACGAGGGCGTCCCGTGACCAGGTGCGGCGCTGAATCAGCAAGCACGGCTCGGACGGCGCGACACCGAGAATCGCGCACTCCTCCGCGGACGCCAGCACCGCCTCCACGATGTGTTCGCCCTTGCCGAGCGGCGCGACCTTGGACAGGAAGGCGAACGGAGTCTGCAGGGTGAAGTCCTGCTCCAGATAGCCGGGGGCGAAGGCCGGATTGACGTAACGGTCCTCCAGCTGGATCGCCACGTCGTCCTCGTAATGCACCACGCGGGAGTGGAAGACCGCCCCTCCCGCACCGAGACCGAGCTGGGCGCCGGCCTTCGGATCGGCCCGCTCCTCGCGTACGGACAGCACCCGCGCGCGATAGTGATGACCCCGGCGGCGCACCTCGTCGGCGATGTTGTGCACCCCCGCAAGGGCTGAGCTGCCCTTTCTCGGAGCGACGAAGCTGCCCACTCCCATGACCCGGCGGATCACGCCTTCCGTGGCCAGCTCGCGCAGCGCACGGTTGATCGTCATCCGGGACAGGCCGAGTGCCTCGACGAACTGGCTCTCCGACGGCAGAGCGTCGTCCTCGGCCCAGTGGCCGGCGGTGACCTGCTCGGCCACGAGGTCCTTCACCCGCTGGTACGCGGGAGCGGAGCCGGGCGCCCGCTGCCCGTACAGCCGGGCGAGTTCCGCCGCCTCGACGACCAAGCCATTCACCATCCTCGTCAGCCATTGCCGCTCCGCCCGCCTCCGGCGGGAGGCACCCCCGACACACGGCGCCCGCACCGGAATCCTAGAGGAGGCCGCCTCCACGGCGGCCGGCCGCCGGTCAGGGTCTCGGATCCGAGAAACCGGCGGGGCGTCGCTGGCTCCGCATCCGCCGGTCACGTGTCATGGCAGGCGCAACAGCCTCTACGTCTCCCTCCCCCCAGGAGTGCAGCATGACCGGAAATTCCCTGACAGCACCGGGCGTACGCGCCCCGCGCGGCCCCGAACTGAACTGCCTCGGCTGGCAGCAGGAGGGTGCCCTGCGCATGCTCATGAACAACCTCGACCCCGAGGTGGCCGAGCACCCGGAGGATCTGGTCGTCTACGGCGGGACCGGCAAGGCCGCCCGTAACTGGGCCGCCTACGACGCCATCGTCCGCACCCTCAAGACGCTCAAGGACGACGAGACGCTGCTGGTCCAGTCCGGCAAGCCGGTCGGTGTCATGCGCACCCACGAGTGGGCGCCGCGCGTGCTGCTCGCCAACTCCAACCTGGTGGGCGACTGGGCGAACTGGGAGGAGTTCCGGTCGCTGGAGGCCCAGGGCCTGACCATGTACGGGCAGATGACAGCCGGCTCGTGGATCTACATCGGCAGTCAGGGCATCCTGCAGGGCACCTACGAGACCTTCGGCGCCGTCGCGCGCAAGAAGTTCGGCGGCACCCTGGCCGGCACCATCACCCTCACCGCCGGGCTGGGCGGCATGGGCGGCGCCCAGCCGCTCGCGGTGACGATGAACGACGGCGTCGCGATCTGCGTCGACTGCGACCCCACGCGCATCGAGCGCCGGATCGCACACCGCTACCTCGACGTCGCCGCGGACGACCTGGACCACGCGCTGCGGCTCGCGACCGAGGCCCGCGACGCACGCCGGCCGCTGTCCATCGGGCTGGCCGGAAACGCCGCCGAGGTGTTCCCGAAGCTGCTGGAGACGGGCGCACCCATCGACATCGTCACCGACCAGACCTCGGCCCACGACCCGCTGGCCTATCTCCCCGTCGGCGTGAGCCTCGAACAGTGGCACGAGGAGGCCGCCAAGGACCCGGCGGGCTTCACGGACCGTGCGCGCGCGTCGATGGCCCGGCAGGTCGAGGCCATGGTCGGTTTCCTCGACGCCGGCGCCGAGGTCTTCGACTACGGCAACTCCATCCGCGACGAGGCCCGCAAGGCCGGTTACCGGCGCGCGTTCGACTTCCCGGGCTTTGTTCCGGCCCATATCCGCCCGCTGTTCGAGGAGGGCCTCGGCCCGTTCCGCTGGGCCGCGCTGTCCGGCGACCCCAAGGACATCGAGGCCACCGACAAGGCTCTCCTGGAGCTCTTCCCGGACAACGAACACCTGCACCGCTGGATCAGGATGGCCGGCGAGCGGGTGGCCTTCGAGGGGCTGCCGGCCCGCATCTGCTGGCTGGGCTACGGCGACCGGCACCGCGCCGGCCTGCGCTTCAACGAAATGGTGGCCTCCGGTGAGCTGTCCGCACCGCTCGCCATCGGCCGCGACCACCTCGACTCCGGCTCCGTCGCCTCGCCGTACCGCGAGACCGAGTCCATGCTCGACGGCTCCGACGCGATCGCCGACTGGCCGCTGCTCAACGCGCTGGTGAACACCGCCTCGGGCGCCTCCTGGGTCTCCATCCACCACGGCGGCGGCGTCGGCATGGGCCGTTCCATCCACGCCGGTCAGGTCTGCATCGCCGACGGCACCGAGCTGGCCGGACAGAAGCTGGCCCGCGTCCTGACCAACGACCCCGGCATGGGCGTCATCCGGCACGTGGACGCCGGTTACGAGCATGCCACCTCGGTCGCCGGGGAACGCGGGGTGCGGATCCCGATGACGGAGGCCGACGCGACGTGCACACGGTGACCACGGAAGTCGTGAGTACGGGGACGGAAACCGGGATGGGCCTCACCGACGTGGAGCCCGAGCCGTGGACCGGCCGGGACGACGGGGCCGGCGCCGACAACCTGCGCTGGCACCGCGCCGTCCACCTCGACCCCGACCGGGCCGAACCGGGGGACGTGGCGTTCGTCGGCTTCCGCAGCGACGAAGGCGTGAGCCGCAACAAGGGACGCCGGGGCGCGGCGGCCGGTCCGGGCGCCCTGCGCCGCGCCCTCGCGTCGATGGCGCTGCCGGGACCGCTGCGCGCGCTGGACGCCGGCGACGTCGAGGTGGCCGGGCGCGACCTGGAGGCCGCGCAGCAGCGCCTGGGCCGTGCGGTCGCCGCGCTCGTCGACCGCGGCCAGCAGGTGATGGTGCTGGGCGGCGGCCACGAGGTCGCGTACGGCAGCTACCGCGGACTGGCGCGGACGCGCGTGCTGCGCGAGGGCGGCCGCCCAGGGGTGCTGAACCTCGACGCGCACTTCGACCTGCGCGACGACGCCCTGCCCAGCTCCGGCACGCCGTTCCTCCAGATGGCGCAGAGCGAGGAACGGTACGGGCGGCAGCTGAACTACTGGGTGCTCGGCGTCAGCCAGCCGAGCAACACGGAACGGCTGTTCCGCACCGCCGACAGGCTCGGGGTGCGCTACCTTCCGGACACCGCGTGCGGGCTGCTCGACCTGCCCCGTATCGAGAAGTTCGTCGACGACTTCCTCGCGAGCTGTGACGTCGTGCATCTGAGCATCGACCTCGATGTGCTCCCCGCCGCCGTCGCACCGGGCGTCAGCGCCCCCGCCGCCTACGGCGTGCAGATGGACGTCATCGAGCGCGTCTGCGCCAAGGTGGCCGCGAGCGGCAAGCTCGCCGTGTGCGACATCGCCGAGCTGAACCCGGACCTCGATGTCGACCAGCGCACGGCGCGCGCCGGCGCGCGCCTGATCCACCGCATGGTGACCTCACGGAGCACGGCGCCCCGCACGGTGTGACCGCCCGCGGGGACGGCGCGCACCGGCGCACCGCCCCCGCGCGGTGGGGGCCTTGTGCACGCCCCCGTGATACCTGTGCGCGCTGCCCCGCGAGTCACTCGCCGGGCCGCGCGCACAGGTGGTTCAGGCCAGGGGGCCGGTGACGGACTCCGCGGCGGCGATCGCACTGCCGGAGGCGACGTACTGCACCGTGGCCTCGATCTCGGGAGCGAGCCAGCGGTCGGGTCCGGGGCCCTCGACCGTCTCGCGCAGGCCGTCGCGTACCGCCGCGGTGGCGGGCGACGGCGTCAGCGGGGCGCGCATGTCCAGCGCGCGGGCCGCGGTGTAGACCTCCACCGCGAGTACACGGCCGAGACCGTCCAGCGCGTGGCGCAGCTTGCGGGCCGCGGACCAGCCCATGGAGACGTGGTCCTCCTGCATGGCACTGGAGGGGATGGAGTCGACGGAGGCGGGGGTGGCCAGTCGCTTCAGTTCGGAGACGATCGCGGCCTGCGTGTACTGGGCGATCATGTGGCCGGAGTCGACGCCCGGGTCGTCCGCCAGGAAGGCGTTCAGACCGTGGTTGCGGGCCGGGTCCAGGAACCGGTCCGTACGGCGCTCGGAGACCGAGGCCAGGTCGGCTACGGAAATGGCGAGGAAGTCCAGCACACAGGCGACCGGTGCGCCGTGGAAGTTGCCGTTGCTCTCCACCCGGCCGTCCAGCGTGACCACCGGGTTGTCGACGGCGCTCGCCAGCTCGCGGGCGGCCACCAGTTCGGCGTGCGCGAGGGTGTCGCGGACCGCGCCGTGCACCTGCGGCGAGCAGCGCAGCGAGTACGCGTCCTGCACCCGCGTGCACTCCGGCGTGCGGTGGCTGGCGACGATGCCCGAGTCGGCGAGCAGGGCCCGCAGGTTCGCGGCACTGTCGGCCTGGCCCGGGTGCGGGCGGAGCGCCTGGAGGTCGGCCGCGAACACGGCGTCCGTACCGAGCTGGCCCTCGACGCTCATGGCGGCGGCGATGTCGGCGGTGCGCAGCAGCCGGCGCAGATCGTGGGCGGCCAGCACCAGCATGCCGAGCATGCCGTCGGTGCCGTTGATCAGCGCGAGGCCCTCCTTCTCTTCCAGCACGACCGGGGTGATCCCGGCGGCGGCGAGCGCCTCGGCGGCCGGCAGAAGCGTGCCGTCGGCGTCGCGGACCGTGCCCTCGCCCATGACGGCGAGCGCACAGTGGGCGAGCGGGGCCAGGTCACCGGAGCAGCCGAGCGAGCCGTACTCGTGGACGACGGGGGTGATGCCGGCGTTGAGCAGTGCGGCATAGGCCTCGGCGGTCTCCGTGCGCACACCGGTACGGCCGGTCGCCAGCGTCGACAGACGCAGCAGCATGAGCGCACGGACGACCTCGCGCTCGACCTCGGGGCCGGAACCCGCGGCATGCGAGCGCACCAGGCTGCGCTGCAGCTGCGCGCGTAGTTCGCCAGGGATGTGGCGGGTGGCCAGCGCCCCGAAACCGGTGGAGACGCCGTAGTGCGGCACCACCTCGTCGGCCAGGCCCCGGATCACCTCACGGCTGCGGGCGATCTCCTTCAACGCCTCCGGCGACAGGGCCACCGGAGTTCCCAGGCGGGCAACGGACACAACATCGTCGGCAGAGAGCGGGCCGACACCAACATCAACAGTCATGTCTCCATGAAGCCGGTTGCGGGGCCGTACCGCGACGGGCTGCCCGAAGGTTGTGTCTGGGATCCCAGACACCTGCTGCCTCCTTGTCTGGGATCCCAGACACCTGGTCCACGCGACGCCGGGTCTATCGTCGGAGCATGAGCATCGTCCCGGCTGCCGCGCAGGTCCTGGCCGTGCTGCGCTATCTGGCGACCCAGGCCGCCCCGGTGCCCGCGGCGGCCATCAGCCGCGACGTCGGGCTGCCCCGCTCGACGACCTACCACCTGCTGGACACCCTGGCCGCCGACGGCTTCGTCTCCCACCTGCCCGAGGAGCGACGCTACGGTCTCGGCGTCAGCGCCTTCGAGCTCGCCTCCGGGTACGCGCGCCAGGAGCCCTTCCAGCGGCTGGCCCGAGTGCCGCTGGCCAGGCTCGTGGACCGCACCGGGCACAACGCCAACCTCGCGGTGCTGCACGGCCGCGAGGTCATCTACGTCATCGAGGAACGGGCCCCCGGCCGCGCCCCATTGGTCAGCGAGGTGGGCGTGCGGCTGCCGGCCCAGCTGACCGCCAGCGGCCGCGCGGTGCTGGCCCATCTGCCGGCCGCGCAGGTACGGGCGCTCTTTCCGGACCGGTCGACCTTCGTCCAGCGCAACGACGCGGGGCCCACCTCGTTGACCGCGCTGCGTGCCCTGCTGGCCGAGGTGCGCCGTCGGCAGTACGCCACCGAGGAGGGCGAAATCACCGTCGGCCTGTCCTCCATTGCGGCCCCCGTGTTCGATCACCACGCCCATCCGATCGCCGGCGTGTGCGTCACGTTCCCGAGCCGGCCGGGGAATACCGCCGAACGCCAGGAGATCGCCGGGCACGTCGCGCAGACCGCCCGCGAACTGACCCGCCGCGTGGGTGGCGTCCCGAAAACACCCCGATGACGTCGTGCGGCCGACCTCGCGAGCCGTCCGCTTCCGTCCGCTGCCGCCCTCGCTTCCGCTTCCGCCCCCGCGTCCCGCAGACGGCGAAGCGGGCGTCGGAAGACCTCAAGGCCTGCTTCCGACGCCCGCTCCGCCGTGCGGGGACTGCTCAGCGGCGGTCGTCGCGATCGGTGCCGTCCACACCCTCCGGACCGTCCGTCCCCTTGCTCTCCGCTTCGGCCTCCGGGTCGAGCGAAGACGGACCGCTGCCGTCGACCGAGGTCAGCGGTGCGCGGTCGGAGACCTCCGTGGGAGCGGGCGGCTCGACCAGCCAGTCCGGGTTGGCCTGCTTGTCCCACCACCTCCAGGCGGCGTAGACGGCACCCGCCACGATGCCGGCCACGGCGAACCCCTTCAAGAACCGGCCGGTCTTCGCCCGCCGCTCGTGCTTCCTGGCGAGCTGCCTGATCTCCTTCGCGGTGACCTGTCCGCGCAGTGCCGCCAGCGCGGCGGCGCTGCGGACCGAGGCCTCCTCCGCCACGGGCTGGGCGACGGCCATCGCGTGCTCGACACGCGGAACGGTGTAGTCCGCGGCGCTGCGCGCGACCTGCCGGGTGCGGAGCGCCGCGAGCTGGGCCACCTCGTCGACCTTGGGGGGCACATGGGCACGGGCGAGTTCGATACGTGGCGCGAGATGCGCGCCGTATTGGACGCGGGCCTGCTTGGCTGCCTTCGACACCTTCGGCGCGAGCCGTGTGCGGGCCTCGTACGCAAGATGTGCGGCCTGGTCCTTGGCCGAGTCGGCGTAGGGCGCCACCACTTCCGCGGCGTGCTGCACGCTGTCCTTGGCCGAGTCGGTTGCGGCGCGCACGCTGTCGATGCGGGTCACGGGATCCTCCTCCTTGGTGGCGGGTAGGTACTCCGCCTTTCCACCCATTTCGAGATCATGCCTGCCGAAGGCCTGTACGGCATGCGGGGCAGGCATCCGGGTCATCCAGGTCATCCGGGTTATGGCTGACATTTTCGGGCAATGCGGTGCAAGGGGAGCTTGCCGACGACAATGCCACGGTTCGGTACAGCCCGCGCCGGTTGGTCACGCACTTGGCCGCATTTGTTCCTGCGGGGAGCGGCACGCAAGAGGCTTCGGGGAAGCCGCAGGCGAAGGGGGCGGACACGGCCTCGGCGCGGCGGGCGCCCTATCGGGCAAGAAGGTGAGCGGAGAGCGTTCGGGGTGGCGGCCGGGCGCCGGAGCGGAAGGTCCGTGCGAGGATCGGTGGAACGTCACCGCGGACCCGACATCCCGCCTCGCGGACCCGACGTCACCGAAGACTCACGGAAGGCAGATCGTGGCCGAGCAGCTTTACGCCACCTTGAAGACCAATCAGGGCGACATCGAGATCCGGCTTCTGCCGAACCACGCGCCCAAGACGGTCAAGAACTTCGTCGAGCTCGCCCGGGGCGAGCGTGAGTGGACGCATCCCGAGACCGGCAAGAAGTCCACGGACCGGCTGTACGACGGCACCGTCTTCCACCGCGTCATCAGCGGATTCATGATCCAGGGCGGCGACCCGCTGGGCAACGGCACCGGTGGCCCGGGGTACGAGTTCGGTGACGAGTTCCACCCCGACCTCGGCTTCAACAAGCCGTACCTGCTGGCCATGGCCAACGCCGGCCCGGGCACCAACGGCTCGCAGTTCTTCGTGACGGTTTCGCCGACTGCCTGGCTGACCGGTAAGCACACCATCTTCGGCGAGGTCGTCGACCCCGCCAGCCAGAAGGTCGTGGACGCCATCGCGGCCACCAAGACCAACGCGCGCACAGACCGCCCGCTGCAGGACGTCGTGATCGAGTCGGTCGTCATCGAGAACCGATGATCACTACTGGTCATCTCGTGATCACGTTCTGATTCTCCTTTCGGGAACCAACCGCCCTGGTCGTCCGTACTTGTTACATAGCGGATGAGCAGGGCGGCGTCGTGCGTGCTGCCGCCACGACGAGGACCGAGGGGACCGGGAAATCATGGGACCGATGGACCAGCAGCCGCCGGGAGACCAGGACCGGCCCGCCGCCACGGACGGCTCGCTGAACTGCTACCGCCACCCCGGTCGCGGTACGCACATCCGCTGCACCCGCTGCAACCGCCCGATCTGCCCCGAGTGCATGGTCAACGCCTCGGTCGGCTTCCAGTGCCCGGACTGCGTCCGCCAGGGAGCCGGTACGGGACACGGCCCGGGCGCCGCCCGGCCGCGCACGGTCGCCGGCGCCCCCGTCACGGCTGACCCCCGGCTCATCACCAAGATCCTGCTCGCTCTCAATGTCGCCGTGTTCATCGTGGTGCACGTGAAGGGGTCGCTGCTCCAGGACCTGACGCTCTTCGGCCGGGCCAACCTCTACTACGGCGGCCCGCCGGAGGGTGTTGCGGAGGGCCAGTGGTACCGGCTGGTGACGTCGATGTTCCTGCACCAGGAGGTGTGGCACATCGCATTCAACATGCTGGGACTGTGGTGGCTCGGCGGCCCCTTGGAGGCGGCGCTCGGCCGCGCCCGCTACCTCGCGCTCTATCTGCTCTCCGGCCTGGCGGGCAGTGCTCTCACCTACTGGCTCGCCGCACCGAATCAGCCGTCGCTCGGCGCCTCCGGGGCCATCTTCGGCCTGCTGGGCGCCACCGCCGTGCTCATGCGCCGGCTCAACTACGACATGCGCCCGGTCTTCGCGCTTCTCGCGGTGAACCTGGTCATCACCTTCAACCCCTGGGGCGGGATCGCCTGGCAGGCACATGTCGGCGGTCTGATCGCGGGCACGCTGATCGCGATCGCCATGGTGCACGCCCCCCGTGAGCGGCGCGCACTGGTGCAGTACGGCACCTGCGCCCTGGTCCTGGTGGCCGTGGTCGCCATCGTCGTCGCCAGAACGGCCGCGCTCACCTGAGCCGACGCCGCCACGGACCCGGCCCGGTTTCCCGTAGATCTTCGCTCGGCCGGCTGTCCACAGCGTCACTTGTCCACAGCGCGTGCCGGATCTTGTGCATTCTGTGGGAACAACTGTGCCCCTTGTCGCTGAGCTGGGTTTTTCCAGCAGGGACAAGGGGCGTGCCATCCCTCGATGAGGGAGGCTGCAGTCACATCGGCGTCAACGGCCAGGGAGTTATCCACAGATCGTCTGACCTTTTCCCCTGCCTGTGGATAACGCTGTGGGTAACTCGGGGCAAGGGTTGCGGAACCGGGCTCCGCTGTGGGATCAGCCGCCCTGCGGCCCTACTTCCACTGCGTGGAGACGCCGAAGCCGCCGGCGATGAAGCCGAAGCCCACGACGATGTTCCAGTTCCCCAGCGACGTGATCGGCAGATCGCCGTCGGTCACATAGAAAACGACGATCCAGGCCAGACCGATCAGGAAGAGCGCCAGCATCACCGGCGCCACCCAGCTGCGGCTGGTCAGCTTTATGTTGGTTGCCTGCTTCGCCGGAGGGGGCGTGAAGTCGGCCTTCTTGCGGATACGTGACTTCGGCACGAGGAACTCTCCTGTCGATGCGCTGCGTGACCGCGCAGGGAACTGTGGCTTGCGCCGGGGCGGGGCGCGAGGGGGATGCTGCCTCCCCCGGGCGTCCGTTAGCGTAGTGCTTCCGTGGCGTCGAAGGAGATAAGGGTACGTTGAGCAATTCTGCCGACTCCTCCCGAGGGCCGGTCCGGCGCGCCTTCCGGCACCCGGTCCGGGTGCTCACCGCCGCCGTCTTCGCGCTCGCCGGACTGATCTTCGTCACCAGCGCCAACACGGCCAAGGGCACCAACATCCGCACCGACTCCTCGCTGCTGAAGCTCTCCGACCTCATCCAGCAGCGCAGCGGCAAGAACGCCCACCTGGACGAGACCAATGCCACGGCGCGCGAGGACATCGACACCCTTGTACGGCGCGACCACGGCAGCACCGAGGCGGAGGACGCCCGGCTCAAGGAGCTGACGCGGGCCGCGGGCACCACAAAGCTCTCCGGCCGGTCCGTGTCCGTCACGCTCAATGATGCACCGCTGGGGGCCACCGCGAACCCCGGCTACCCCGACCCGCAACCCAACGACCTGGTCATTCACCAACAGGACCTGCAGGCGGTCGTCAATGCCCTCTGGCAGGGCGGCGCCCGGGGCATCCAGGTCATGGACCAGCGGCTCATCTCCACCAGCGCGGTCCGCTGCGTCGGCAACACCCTGATCCTCCAGGGCCGCGTCTACTCCCCGCCGTACAAGATCACCGCAGTGGGTGACCCGGCCGCGCTCAAGCGGGCACTCGACGACTCCCCGGCGATCAGCAACTACCTGCTGTATGTGAAGGCGTACGGGCTCGGCTGGAAAGTCGACGAGCACGAGGCGGTGACTCTTCCCGGCTACTCGGGCACAGTGGATCTCCACTATGCGGAGCCGGTGAAGTAGCGAGCAGCTGTGGGGAGGCCGACACGGTGTCGGTGCGACTGATCGTGAGGACGTTCAGTGAACTCTGCATCACCGTCGGCGCCCTGATCGTGCTCTTTGTGGTGTACGTGCTGTTCTGGACCGGCGTGAAGGCCGCCGACGCGACCGAGGGACAGATCGACACCCTGCAGAACCAGTGGGCGCGGGGCACGGTGTCCGCCCCCGCTCCGGGCACCTCCCCGGGTCCGTCGGCGCCGCCCGCCCCCGCGGCGTACCGGGACGGCAAGCCGTTCGCGATGCTGTACATCCCCCGCTTCGGCAAGGGGTGGGAGTGGCCCGTCCTGGAGAACACCGAGGTCAGGACCTTGCAGAAGGGACTCGGCCACTACAGCGGGAGCGCCCGCCTCGGCGCGACGGGCAACTTCGCGGTGGCCGGACACCGCCGCACGTACGGGGACCCGTTCAAGGACTTCCCGAAGCTGCGCCCGGGCGACGCGGTGCTGCTGACGGACGGGACGACGTGGTTCACGTACCGCATCGACAAGAAGCCCTACCGGACGGTGCCGAGCGACATCGGGGTCATCGACCCCGTACCCCGCAGGTCCGGTTTCGACGGGCCGGGCCGCTACCTGACGCTGACCACCTGCGACCCCGAATGGGGCAGCAGCCACCGGCTGATCGCCTGGGCGCACCTCGACGCGACCCAGCCTGTGAGCGACGGCAGGCCCGCAGCTTTCCACAGCTGACCCACGCTCGTGCCCCGGCCCTTTAGTCTGGTCCCGTACCGAATGGAGGGGACAGCATGTACGGCTGGATCTGGCGGCATCTGCCGGGCAACGCATGGGTGCGTGCGCTCATCTCGCTCGTGCTGGCGCTGGCTGTCGTCTACGCGCTTTTCCAGTACGTCTTCCCGTGGGCGGAGCCGCTGCTTCCGTTCGGCGACGTGACGGTGGACGGCTCGACCGGAACGGGGGGCGGCCAGTGAGCGCCCGCATCCTCGTCGTGGACAACTACGACAGCTTCGTCTTCAACCTCGTCCAGTACCTCTACCAGCTCGGTGCCGAGTGCGAAGTGCTGCGCAACGACGAGGTGACCACGGCACACGCCCAGGACGGCTTCGACGGGGTCCTGCTGTCGCCCGGCCCCGGCACCCCCGAGCAGGCGGGCGTCTGCGTCGAGATGGTCCGCCACTGCGCGGCCACGGGCGTCCCGGTCTTCGGGGTCTGCCTCGGAATGCAGTCGATGGCCGTGGCGTACGGCGGTGTGGTGGACCGCGCCCCGGAGCTGCTGCACGGCAAGACCTCGCTGGTGACCCATGAGGGCACCGGGGTCTTCACCGGACTGCCGTCCCCCTTCACCGCGACCCGCTACCACTCGCTCGCCGCCGAACCCGACACGGTCCCGGCGGAGCTGGAGGTGACGGCGCGTACCGCCGACGGCATCATCATGGGGCTGCGCCACCGGGAACTGGCGGTGGAGGGCGTGCAGTTCCACCCGGAGTCGGTGCTGACCGAGCACGGCCACCTGATGCTGGCCAACTGGCTGGCGCAGTGCGGCGACACAGGAGCCGTCGCGAGGTCGGCGGGGCTCGCGCCGGTGGTGGGCAAGGCCGCCGCGTGACCGCACTCCGTCCCGAACACGACGCCGGACAGGACGGCCCGTACGAGCATGGAGCGTACGAGGCCGCAGGCGCGTTCGAGGCGGCGGTCGACCAGCTGGCGGATCCGCTGAACGATCCGCTGCCCGGGCAGCATGCCTCGCAGTGGTCCGGTTCCGACGGCATTCCGGCGGAGGAGCCGGGGCGGGGACTGCACCGGGCGCCGGATCAGCCGTCCCTGGCGCAGACGCAAGGACTGGCACACTCACAGGCGCCACAAGGGGCGCAGACGCCCGAGCAGACGCCGCAGGAGTGGTACGACCCCGAGGGGTTCGAACGGGACTGGTACGGGCAGCAGGCGCCCGCGCCGGTACCCCGGGCGCAGCCCGTGCCCGCCCCCGTTCCCCTCCCGCCGGACGACGAGACGGTCGGACTGCGGACTGCGGACCCCCGCCACCTGGCCGATCAGGCGTTGACGGCCCGGCAGCCGGTTCCCGTGCCGGAGCCGGACCTGGGCTCGGAGCCGGATACAGGCCCGGAGAAGGCCGATCCGGAACCGCGTACCGGAGGCCGTGCCGAGCGCCGACGCGCCGCGAAGGGGCGTGGCCGCCGACGTGCCGAACCGCGGCCGGAGACCACGGCGTCGGCCACGGCATCCGCGGCGCCCGCCAAGCCGATGTCGCGCGTCGAGGCACGGCGCGCGGCGCGCGCGGCCAAGGACAGCCCGGCCGTTGTCGCCAGCCGGGTCGTCGGAGAGCTGTTCATCTCGCTCGGTGTGCTGATGCTGCTGTTCGTCACGTACCAGCTGTGGTGGACGAATGTGCGTGCCGACCAGTACGCCGGCAAGGAGACGCACAAGATCCAGGACGACTGGGCGAAGGGCGACCGCAACCCGGGTGCGTTCGAGGCGGGGCAGGGATTCGCCATCATCCACATCCCCAAACTGGATGTGGTCGCTCCGATCGCCGAGGGCATCAGCAAGGAGAAGGTCCTCGACCGGGGCATGGTCGGTCACTACAGCGAGGGCACGCTGCGTACCGCGATGCCGTCCGCGAAGAAGGGCAACTTCGCGCTGGCGGGCCACCGCAATACGCACGGCGAGCCGTTCCGCTACATCAACAGGCTGCGCCCCGGCGACCTGATCGTGGTCGAGACGCGGGACGCGTACTACACGTACGAGGCGACGAGGACCCTTCCACAGACTTCGCCGTCCAACGTCTCGGTGATCGGCCCGGTGCCGCCCGGTTCGGGGTTCACCGGGCCGGGCCGGTACATCACTCTGACGACCTGTACGCCGGAATTCACGAGTACGTACCGTCTGATCGTCTGGGGCAAGATGGTCGACGAACGACCGCGCAGCAAGGGCAAGCCCGACGCGCTCGTCGGCTGAAACATCATCACGACAGGGACGGGTGCGGTGACAGCGAGGACCGAGCACGAAGAGCGAATCGGGGAGTCCGCGCCCCCGCCGCGGCGCAGAGAACGCCACCCCGTCGCGACAGCGGTCAGTTTCTTCGGCGAACTGCTGATCACCGCAGGCCTGGTGCTGGGACTCTTCGTCGTCTACTCCCTCTGGTGGACGAACGTGCTCGCCGACCGCGAGGCCACCAAGCAGGGCCACACCGTCCGCGACCGCTGGGCGGGCGGACCGGGTGCGCTGGACACCAAGGACGGCATCGGCTTCCTGCACGTTCCGTCGATGAAGAACGGCGAGGTGCTCGTCAAGAAGGGCACCGACACCGAGAACCTCAACGACGGCATCGCGGGTTACTACACGGACCCGGTGAAGTCGGCTCTCCCCTGGGACAAGTTGGGCAACTTCACCCTGGCGGCGCACCGCGACGGGCACGGTGCCAAGTTCCACAACATCGACAAGGTGAAGACGGGAGACGCGGTCGTCTTCGAGACCAGGGACACCTGGTACATCTACAAGGTCTTCAAGGAGCTTCCCGAGACGTCCAAGTACAACGTCGATGTACTGCAGGCGGTGCCGAAGGGATCGGGCGCGAAGAAGCCCGGCCGTTACATCACGCTGACGACCTGCACACCGGTCTACACGTCGAAGTACCGCTACATCGTGTGGGGCGAGCTGGTGCGTACGGAGAGGGTGGACAAGGACCGCACGAAGCCGGCAGAGCTGCGTTAGCCGATATGCTGAACAGGGCCCGAAGTCGCAACCATTCCTTGCGACTTCGGGCCCTGTGCTGTCCTGGCCTGCGGGCCTACTTGAGCACCTGCAGCCTCGCGCCCGCGCTCCAGGCCTCCAGCAGGCCGCGATGGACGGCTGTGACGCCGACCTGCATCGCGATGTCGAGCGCCTCGCGGGAGAACGGGCAGGTCGCCACGTACACGGCCACGTCCGCCCGGTGCAGCGTCCTGGTGCCGACGAACTTCTGCATCTCGCCGCTCCACACCGAGCGGTACGGGGCGAAGTTCTTGCACTGGACGACCAGCCGGCGTCCGTCGGCGGTGTACCCGGTGATGTCGGCCCCGCGGTTGCCGCTCCCGCCGTGTACCTCGATACCGGTGCAGTCGTCCCGGCGCAGCAGCCCGGCGATGTGCTGCTCGAACTCCCGCCAGTTCATGGCGTCGATCGAGGCCATGACTCCGGTGAGCGGACGCTGCTCCTGCGCGTGCTGAAGCCGACGCAACTGGGCGTCGTGCCGTACGAGCCTCCGTTCGATCTGCTGGACGTTTTCGCGAAGGCCGATGAGTTCCCGCCGCTGCTCGCCGGAGGTCTCGATGAGCGCGTTCAGTACGGGCACGACGGTGGTGCCGAGAAGGCGGGTGAAGCTCTCCTCACCGAGCCGCGTGATGCGGGCGTCGAGTGATTCGACGTCATTGGCACGCTGCGGGGTGTCCACGATCAAGGGGTGGGCCCGAGAGAAGTGTTCGACGTCGAGCAGATACGTACGTACGCGACGCGCGACCTCGCTGTCCCGGAGCAGCATGGCCACGTTCAGAACGGTCCGCCGGGTCCAGAGGGCCATGCTCGAACGGGGCTGTGGATAACTTTCCGGATAGGAACTCAGGATGAGTTTCTTAAATTTCTGCAGATCAGCGCCCCGGATCACCCTCAGGCCGTTCGATTCGAGCTCTTCTCGATGACGGCTGAGGAGGTTGTTGACGACGGTTTCCGCCACCTCGAAGTAGGTGGCGACCATGGCGGTGGTCACGTGCACACCGTTCGGTAGCAAGGACAGCGTTTTGATTCGGTCGAGTGCCTCTGTGCGTTCGGTGAAGCTCTGACGCAGCGCCTGTGATTCCACCAGGGCGACCTCATTGATCACGCTCTTGACCCTTCGTCTAGCCGTCTGTGCGGCCGGAGTCCGATACCCCGCCCCACCTGATCAACGAATCAGCACATATGAAGACACGATCGGTTTACGGCTGCATGTGCGGTATGCCGGGCCGGAGGCATCGTGGCAGGACACAGCAAAGGGCCCCGGTCACCGTTGCGGTGCCGGGGCCCTTTGGCAGTCGGGACGATTCGGGGTCAGTGCCGGCGTGAGCCGGACGGGCCGCCGAAGATGTTGCCGTTTCCGTTGCCGCCCACCGTCGTGAGTGTGATGGGAGCGTTCGGATCCACGGGGGTGCCCGGCTGGGGGTCGATGCCGGAGACGATGGCGTTGTCGTCCTGGGAGCTGCCGTTCGCGAACTGGATATTCGTGAAGCCGGCCTCCGCCAACTTCTGCTTGGCTTCGGAGAGCTTGCTGGTCCTGACTTCGGGAACCGGGACCTGCGCCGGCTGCTGCGGGCCCTTCGAGACCGTCAGAACGATCTGGGCGGTCAGCGGCTGCCTCGAGTTCGGGGGCGGGGTCTGGCTGATGACCGTGTTGGCCGGCTTTTCCGAATCTTCGTCGGTCCGGAGGATGTTCTCGAAACCCACGGCCTTGAGCTGAGCCACTGCGGCGTCGTAGTCCCGGTCGGTCACAGGCGGCACGTTCTGGGTGGCCTGCTTGGCGACCGTGATGGTGACCTCGGAGTTCTTCTCGGCCTTTGTGCCACCCTTGGGGTCCTGCTCGATGACCGTATCCGCGGTCTTTTGGGACTCGACGGTGGTGACGTTCACCGTGAAGCCCTTCTCCTCAAGGTACTTGCGGGCGTTCTCCTCGGACTTCTCCGTGACGTCCGGGACCTCGACCTTCGGCGCGCCGGTGGAGACGACGACCGTGACGGTGTCCTTCTTCGCCATCTTGCCGTCCGTGGTGGGCGGCCTCTGGCTGCAGATCTTGCCCTTGGGCTGGTCCTCGCAGGGTTCGTTCGAGCCGACCTTGAGGACGACGTCGGCGTTCTCGGCGCGCTTCTCCGCCTGCTGCACGGTCAAACCGACCATGTTCGGCACATCGACCTTGCCGCTGTCGTTGTTGTTGTCGCTGAAAACCTCCCGGCCGATCAGGATCGCGCCGATCAGCACCAGGACGCCCGCGACGATCAGCAGGATCGTCGAAATGTTGCTCTTCTTCTGGCGCCTGCGGTCCGGTCGGTCGTCGTAGCCGTAGCCACCGTCGTCCGGGTTGACCGGTGGCAGCATGGACGTGGGTGCGCCGTTCTGGTCCGCGGCACGCAGTGCGGTGGTCGGCTGGTCGTTGCCGTATCCGTCGTAGCCGCCGTAACCGGGCGCGCCCATCGCCGCGGTGGCGGCGACCGGCCGGCCGTCGAGGCAGGCCTCGATGTCGGCGCGCATCTCGTCGGCCGACTGGTAGCGGTAGTCGGGGTCCTTGGTCAGAGCCTTCAACACGATCGCGTCCATCTGGGGCGTGATCTCGGGGTCGAAGTTGCTCGGCGGCTGCGGTTCTTCCCGTACGTGCTGGTAGGCGACCGCGACGGGTGAGTCCCCGATGAACGGCGGCCGGACCGTCAGCAGCTCGTAGAGCAGGCAGCCGGTCGAGTACAGGTCGGAGCGCGCGTCGACCTGCTCGCCCTTGGCCTGCTCCGGGGAGAGGTACTGGGCGGTGCCGATGACGGCCGAGGTCTGAGTCATCGTCATGCCGGAGTCGCCCATGGCGCGAGCGATGCCGAAGTCCATGACCTTGACCTGGCCGGTGCGCGTCAGCATGACGTTCGCCGGCTTGATGTCGCGGTGGACGATGCCCGCGCGGTGCGAGTACTCCAGCGCCTGGAGGATGCCGACGGTCATCTCAAGGGTGCGCTCGGGCAGCAGCTTGCGGCCGGAGTGCAGAAGTTCCCTGAGCGTCGACCCGTCGACGTACTCCATGACGATGTACGGGATGGAGACCCCGTCGACGTAATCCTCACCGGTGTCGTAGACCGCGACGATCGCCGGGTGGTTGAGCGAGGCGGCGGACTGGGCCTCACGGCGGAACCGGGCCTGGAAGGACGGGTCGCGGGCCAGATCGGCCCGCAGCGTCTTCACAGCTACGGTGCGGCCGAGCCGGGTGTCGTGTGCGAGGTAGACCTCGGCCATGCCACCACGGCCGAGCACCGAGCCCAGCTCGTACCGGCCGCCGAGGCGACGCGGCTCTTCCATAACTGTTCCAGCCCTCTCCGTCAGTCCCGACCGCACCGGTGTGTGGTCCGGCGGTGTGCTGCTCGCGCATACGCTACCGGCCGCGCACTACCTGATCGGCCCGGTGTCCGGACCTGATATCTGACCGGTATCCCAATGTGCAGATATGGCACCCGATGTGATGGGCATCACCTCCTGCTGTCGATGACCGCCTTCATTACAGCCTGTGCGATCGGGGCGGCCAGACCACCACCGGAGATGTCGTCACGGTTGGCCTGACCGTCCTCGACGACCACGGCGACGGCGACCGGGGAGCCGCTGTCGGTCTTGGCGTACGAGATGAACCAGGCGTACGGCTTCTCGCTGTTGTTGAGACCGTGCTGGGCCGTACCCGTCTTGCCGCCGACGGTGACGCCCTGGATCTTGGCCCGCTGCCCCGTGCCGTTCTCGACGACGGTCTCCATCATCTGCTGGAGCTTCTGGGCGTTCTCACCCGAGAGGGGCTGGCTGAGCTGCTCCTTCTCGTGGGTGTAGATCGGATCCAGGTTGGAGGCCTGGCGCTCGGCGACCATGTACGGCTGCATCAGCTTGCCGTCGTTGGCGACCGCGGCGGCGACCATCGCCATCTGCAGTGGCGTGGCGCGGTTGGACGCCTGGCCGATCCCGGCCATGGCGTTCTGCGGCCGGTTGTCCTTGGGGTAGACGCTGGCGTCGGCCCGTACCGGAGTGAAGATCTCCTTGTTGAAGCCGAATTTATTGGCCTCGTCGATCATCTTCTGGTTGCCGAGGTCATCGCTGATCTTGCCGAAGACGGTATTGCAGGACCACCGCAGCGCCTCCCGGAGCGAGGCGTTTTTACACGGGATGTTGCCCTCGTTGTCCAGGTTGCCGGTGGTCAGCGGGAGCCGGTAGGGCAGCGGCGACTTGGTGGGCTCGTCGATGCTGGTGTACAGCCCGTTCTCCAGCGCGGCCGCGGCGGTGACGACCTTGAACGTCGAGCCCGGCGGGTAGGTCTCGCGCAATGCCCGGTTGAGCATCGGCTTGTCCTTGTCGTCCAGCAGCTTCTTTCGTGCCTTTGTGTCCTTGTCGAAATTGCCGGCGAAGACAGAGGGGTCGTACGAAGGGGTGCTGACGAGTGCCAGGATGGCGCCGGTCTGCGGGTCGATCGCGGCTACCGCGCCCTTCTTGTCGCCGAGCCCCTGGAAGGCAGCCTTCTGGGCGGCGGCATTGAGGGTGGTGACGACGTTGCCACCCTGCTTCTTATCACCGGTGAACATGGACAGTGTCCGGTCGAAGAAGAGCCGGTCGTCGTTGCCGGTGAGGATGCCGTCCTCAAGGTTTTCGAGCTGTGTCGCTCCGAAGGCCTGTGAGGAGTAGCCGGTGACGGGGGCCCACATGGGGCCGTTCTTCCAGACCCGCTTGTACTTGAAGTCGACGTCCTTGGTCTCGACGGAACCTGTGATCGGGTCGCCGTCGACGATGATGTTGCCGCGCTCGTGTGCGTAACGCTCGATGCGGACGCGGCGGTTCTCGTCGCGGCTGTTCAGCTCGTCGGCACGGACGTACTGGAGGTAGTTGGTCCGTACGAGCAGGGCGAGGATGAGGACGCCGCAGAAGATCGCGATCCGGCGAAGAGGCTTGTTCACGGTCGGACCACCTGGGTCATCTCGGCGTCCGAGGACGGGGCGGGTGCCGGGGCGGGGCGGCGGGCGGTGTCGCTGATCCGGATCAGAATGGCGATCAGTGCCCAGTTGGCCAGCACGGACGAACCGCCGTACGCAAGGAACGGCATGGTCATACCGCTGAGCGGGATGAGCCCCATGACGCCGCCGGCGACCACGAAGACCTGGATGGCGAAGGCTCCCGACAGCCCGATGGCGAGCAGCTTGCCGAAGGGGTCGCGCGCGGCCAGCGCCGTGCGGACGCCTCGCTCGATGATCAGGCCGTAGACCAGCAGGACGGCCATCATTCCGGCCAGACCCAGCTCCTCGCCGACGGTGGAGAGGATGAAGTCGGCGTTGGCGGCGAACAGGATCAGGTCCGAGTGGCCCTGGCCCAGTCCGGTGCCGAGCGTGCCGCCGGAACCGAAGGACATGAGGGACTGCGCGATCTGGTCGCTCTGCGCCATCGTCGCCTTGGAGAACGGGTCCAGCCAGGCGTTCACCCGCTCCTGGACGTGATGTTCGAAGGACGCGACACCCACTGCGCCGGCCGCCGACATCAGCAGACCGAAGACGATCCAGCTGGTCCGCTCAGTGGCGACGTACAGCATCACGACGAACAGACCGAAGAACAGAAGCGAGGTGCCGAGGTCGGTCTCGAAGACCAGAATCAGGATCGACAGGGCCCAGATCGTGATGATCGGTCCGAGGTCACGCCCGCGTGGCAGGTACAGCCCCATGAAACGGCGACTGGCCAACGCCAGCGCATCTCGCTTCACCATGAGGTAGCCCGAGAAGAACACCGCGATGAGGATCTTGGCGAACTCTCCCGGCTGGATGGAGAACGGACCGAGGCTGATCCAGATCTTCGCGCCGTTCACCGCGGGGAAGAACATCGGCAGAATCAGCAGGACCAGTGCTGCAGCCATCGAGATGTAGGTGTAGCGCTGGAGGATGCGGTGATCCTTGAGGATCATCAGCACGGCTACGAAGAAAGCGACGCCGATCGCCGAGTACAGCAGCTGCTTGGGGGCGTCGGGGCTGTACGCCCCGTAGTAGGTTTCCGCACGCCTGATCAGCCGTTCTGACTGGTCCAGCCGCCAGATCAGCACCAGCCCCAGGCCGTTGAGCAGGGTGGCGAGCGGGAGCAGCAGCGGGTCCGCGTACGGCGCGAACTTGCGCACCACGAGGTGGGCGACGCCTCCGAGCAGGATGAGTCCCGCTCCGTATCCGAACATGCCGGACGGGAGACTGCCGTCTATGGCGAGTCCGACGTTGGCGTAGGCGAACACCGAGATGGCGATGGCGAAGACCATCATCATCAGTTCGGTGTTGCGACGGCTCGGTGCGTCGATCGCGCCGATCGTGGTCGTGTTGGTGACAACGCTCATGGTGCTGAAGGCTCCCTACGGCTTACTGCTTACCGCACTGCGGGACCAGCTTTTTCTCTTCCTCCGAGAGGCTGGGACCAGGAGTGGGAGTCGCTGCGGTCGGCTTGGTCTTGGTGGCGTCGGAGGTGCCGGACGTCTTGGCGGCGTCCGAGTCCGTGCCACTGGCTTGGCCCTCGTCGGAGCTGGCCTTCGCGGCGGCACGCCGCTGGGCGTCCTTCTTGCAGGCGGATGCCTGGACGGAGAGTTCGCCGATCTTCTCGCGTGCGGCGGTGAGGTTGCCCTCGGCGATGGTCGCCTCGACCTTATTGCGCTGGTAGGGCGGCAGGTACTTGAGTTCGATCTCGGGGTGGTCCGTCTCGACCTTCGAGAGCGAGATCCACGCCAGGTCCTGGCTGATGCCGCGGAACAGCGCGACGTGTTCGTTCTTCGCGCCGACATAGAACTGGTTCTGGGTCCAGCGGTAGCCGCCGTAGAGACCGCCGCCGACGACGGCGAGCGCGAGCACGATGTAGAAGGACCGCTTGAGCCACCTGCGACCGCCGCGGGGCTTGACGAAGTCGTCGTCGGTGTACGCGTCGAAGGAGCCGTCCGGCATTCCGCCGTAGCCGACGTCGTCACCGCTGCCGGGCGGGCCGAAGCCGCCCGCGGGCGGCGGTACGGGACGGCCGAGGCCGGCCGCTCGTCCGGCGGGGGTCTGCATGGCGCCGCCGTCGTTCTGCTGGGCGGCCTGGTTCTCGGCGACCGCGCCGACGATGACCGGGGTGTCGTTGAGCTGTCCGGCCAGGGTGTCGTTGCCGTCGACGTCGAGGACGTCGGCGACGATGCAGGTGATGTTGTCCGGGCCGCCGCCGCGCAGAGCGAGCTGGATCAGCTCCTGGATGGTCTCCTGGGGGCCCTGGTAACTGGCGAGGGTCTCTTCCATCGTCTGGTGGGAGACGACGCCGGAGAGCCCGTCGGAGCAGATCAGATAGCGGTCGCCGGCCCGGACCTCACGGATGGAGAGATCGGGTTCGACGTGGTCGCCACTGCCCAGCGCGCGCATCAAAAGAGCGCGCTGCGGGTGGGTGGTGGCCTCTTCCTCGGTGATCCGGCCCTCGTCGACCAGCCGCTGCACCCAGG
Source organism: Streptomyces sp. NPDC057543 (assembly GCF_042801895.1). Classification (NCBI taxonomy): domain Bacteria; kingdom Bacillati; phylum Actinomycetota; class Actinomycetes; order Kitasatosporales; family Streptomycetaceae; genus Streptomyces; species Streptomyces sp. NPDC057543. The sequence goes on from NZ_JBHVFF010000001.1 coordinate 56,279, forward strand.
TGTGGTCCTGGGTGATCTGGGTGAGTACGCCGTCACGCAGCAGGTACGCGCGGGAGTCGCCGACGTGGACGAGGCCGAGGCGCTGGCCGGTCCAGAGCAGGGCGGTGAGCGTGGTGCCCATGCCCTCCAGCTGGGGGTCCTCCTCGACCATCATGCGCAACTGGTCGTTGGCCCGCTGGACCGCCGTACCGAGCGAAGTGAGGATGTCCGAGCCCGGGACGTCGTCGTCGAGCTGGACGAGCGTGGAAATCACCTCGGAGCTGGCGACCTCACCGGCCGCCTGGCCGCCCATGCCGTCGGCGATGGCGAGAAGGCGCGGACCGGCGTAGCCGGAGTCCTCGTTGCCCTCCCGGATCATGCCCTTGTGAGATCCGGCGGCGAAGCGCAGGGAAAGACTCATGCGCACCTCGCCCGTCGGCTCGGGGTACAGCCGGTCTCGAGCCACACTGCCCACCCTCCGGTCGGGAGCCGGGCCGGGTCCGTTGCCCGGGCCGTCGCGGCTCGCTCGCTCCGCTCGCTCATTGTCGTACTACTTCCGCAGCTCGATGACGGTCTTGCCGATCCGGATCGGCGCGCCCAGCGGAACAGGCGTCGGGGTGGTGAGTCGGGTCCGGTCGAGATACGTGCCGTTGGTGGACCCGAGATCCTCGACGATCCACTGGCCGTCACGGTCGGGGTAGATCCTGGCATGCCTGCTGGACGCGTAGTCGTCGTCCAGCACGATCGTTGAGTCATGGGCCCGGCCCAGCGTGATGGTCTGTCCCTGGAGCGCCACCGTGGTGCCGGTGAGGGTGCCCTCGGAGACGACCAGCTTTGTGGGTGCCCCCCGGCGCTGGCGGCCGGGCTGCTGGCGTTGCTGCGGCGGTGCCGCGGCATTCTGGCGTGCCTGTGGCGGTCGTGCGTCGCTTGCGGTGCGGCGTGAGCCGCGCTGCGTGACGCGCGTTCCGAACAGGTCACTGCGAATGACCTGGACGGCCACGATTACGAACAGCCACAGAACAGCCAGGAATCCTAGCCGCATGACCGTCAGGGTCAGCTCTGACATTGCCCCCGCTTCACCCTTCGGCTTGCCGGTAAACGATGGTGGTGCTGCCCACGACGATCCGCGAGCCGTCGCGGAGCGTAGCGCGGGTTGTGTGCTGCCCGTCCACCACGATGCCGTTGGTGGACCCGAGATCCTGGATCGTCGAGGGCGTTCCGGTCCGGATCTCACAGTGCCGACGCGATACGCCGGGGTCGTCGATCCGCACGTCGGCGTCGGTGCTGCGTCCCAGCACCAGCGTCGGGCGGGAGATCTGATGGCGGGTGCCGTTGATCTCGATCCAGCGCCGCACCTGCGCGTTCGGCAGGGGGCTGGGTGCGGCCGGCGGGTGCCGGTCGGTACTGGGCGCTCCGGGCCTGCCTGCGCCCGGCGGCGGCGCCGCGGGCATGGGTGGGGCGGAGCTGGGCGGATAACCGTAACCGCCGGTGGGCTGCGCGGGACGCCCCGGGCCCGGGTAGGGGGGCTGGCCGTGCTGTCCCGGCCGGCCCTGGGAGTCCTGCTGCTGTGACGAACTCGACGCCAGGGTGCGGCTGCGTACCCGGTAGAGCCCGGTGTCCAGGTCGTCGGCCTTCTCCAGATGGACCTTGATGGGGCCCATGAAGGCGTACCGCTGCTGCTTGGCGTAGTCGCGGACCAGGCCGGAGAGTTCGTCGCCCAACTGTCCCGAGTACGGGCTGAGTCGCTCGTAGTCGGGGGTGCTGAGCTCGACGATGAAGTCGTTGGGGACGACGGTCCGCTCACGGTTCCAGATCGTTGCGTTGTTGTCGCACTCGCGCTGGAGGGCTCCCGCGATCTCGACCGGCTGGACCTCGGACTTGAAGACCTTGGCGAAGGTGCCATTGACCAGACCTTCGAGACGCTGCTCGAAACGCTTCATGACTCCCATGGGGCACCTCCTCCGTTGTAGTCGTCCCTGTACTGCTTACTGATCGTATCCACGCGTCGGGAAATCGGCTGGTTCCCCTTGTCTGCCCTGTGGATGAGTGTCACCTCTCACACGGATCGTAGAGGCGGCCTCCTCACAGTGTCCCGCACGAGGGGTGCACTGAGGAGGAGTGGGGGCGGCCGGTGGGCGTTCCCGTTTCCCGCCAGGCGTTCGGTGAAACAACGGATGTGAATCCACCCTGTCCAGCGTGCTAATCTTCCGGATGTCGCCAGGCGCTCGCACCAAACAGTGAGAGAGTCTGGAAACACCATTCTTGCGCGAGTGGCGGAACGGCAGACGCGCTGGCTTCAGGTGCCAGTGTCCTTAGGGACGTGGGGGTTCAAATCCCCCCTCGCGCACAAGAGAGAAGCCCCACAGGCCAAACGGTCTGTGGGGCTTCTTCGTTCCCGCCGGTGTTCGTCAGTTCCCATGGGTACTCGTCGGTTCCCACTGGCGCTCTTCGTGCCTGTTATGTCTGCCCTGGTTGCGTCTGTCGCGTTTCGCGTGCTCGCTGTCTCTGTGGCCGATGGGCTGCGACCGGGGTGTGGCTGCTTTCGTCGTGAGCGGGTGCGACGAAAGTGAGGCGTCGCGGGTGTGCGGGGCTGCCTAGGGTGCGGGGCGTGTACGCGATATCGAAGCTCCGGGCCGGATGGCAGTGGTGTGCGGCGCCGGAGCTGTGGTCCCGGCGCAGGACGGCCGGAGAGGCCGTCCTGGCCGTGGTGCTCGGGCTACTGGCGGCCGGGACGGAAGAACTACTGCGCAGCGGAGAGCCGCGGTTGTGGACGGTGTCGGCCGCCGTCGTGGTGCTGTCCTTGATGAGGCGCCGGATACCGGTGACCGTGCTGGTGGTGACGGCCGCCCTGGCCGGGCTCTCCAGCGGATTCGCACTGCTGCTTATGGCGGTGGCGTGGAGTTCCGGGCGCCGGATCGCCGGGGCGGGGCGGGCTCTGGGGGCCTTCACCGCCTCGTACGCGCTCTATGTGGGACTGACCGTCGCGGTGAACTGGTCGGTGATGCGTCCACTGACCCAGGTGCTGTTCACCACTCTCTACTTCCTGGCGACGACACTCGTGCCGGGCCTTGCCAGCCGGTACTGGACACAGCGCCGGACCCTGTTGCACGCGCTGCAGGAGCGCAATGCGCAGCTCGTCCGGGAGCGGGCCATGATCGTGGGGCAGGCGCGGCTCATGGAACGCCAGCGGATCGCCCAGGACATGCACGACAGCCTCGGTCACCGACTGGCGCTCATCTCTGTCCATACGGGAGCGCTGGAGGTCGACCGGGAGCTGACGGCACGGCAGCGAGAAGTGGTCGGGGTGCTGCGAGATGCCTCGGTCCACGCGATGCACGAGCTGCGCGAGGTCGTCGGCATCCTCCGGGACGGTGTCGAGGGACCGGCGCGGGGCGGTGAGGGCGGACAGCCGGCGGCGCGGGGGACCGCCGGCATCGAGGAGCTGACGGCGGCGGCGCGGGCTGCCGGAAGCGCCGTGGAGCTTCGCCGTACGGGAAGGATCCGGGCGCTCGCTGCGGCCTCGGACCATGCGGCGTACCGCGTCGTCCAGGAAGCACTGACCAACGCGTACAAGCATGCGCCAGGTGCGGTGATCACGGTCGAGCTGCGCTACGAGCCGGATTCCTTCGTCGTCGAGATCGTCAATGGTCCACAGCGGCATGCGCAGCCTGCGGGTGAGGTCGTCAGCGGCGGGCAGGGGCTGCCCGGTCTGCATGAGCGGGCCCGGCTGGTCGGCGGCATGGTGCACGCCGGCCGGACCCAGGACGGCGGCTTCCGGGTGGCCGGGGTGCTTCCCTACGGCGCCGAGGGTGTGCCCGGCGGTGCGGCGGGCGCGCCGATGGTCGATGCGGAGGACGACTTCCGGCAGCAGTCCCGGATGGCCCAGCGGGGGAACGCTGATCCCGTCATGGACTGGACGGTTTCTGAGCGGGAGTTGGCGATGAGCGGCAGCAGAAGAGGTAGGGGCAGCGGGGTCGCGCTGGGCTGCGGGATAGGAGCCGGAGCCCTGGTGCTGTTGATGCTGGCCGGCGGCTTCGGCCTGTACTTCTTGGCGGCGGAGGCGGACAAGGCGATGATCGATCCGAGTCAGTACCGGTCGATCGAGATCGGCACGGCGGAGGACAAGGTACGGGAGCAACTGCCCGCCGGGGATACATTCATGACGACCGGACTGGACGGTGAGGGACCCAGGAAACCGGCCGGGGCGAGGTGTCTGGTCCTGATGTCCTCCGAGCTGGGCGACAGCCTCGATACCGAGCCGGTGTTCCGGTTCTGCTTCCAGGACGGCAAGCTGATCGAGAAGAAGTCCTACGAGGTCGCCGGCAGATGAGGCGCCCAGGACGAGCGCGGGGGTACGAGTGACGGGTCGGCCGATCAGGGTTGTCATCGCTGACGACGAGCCTCTCATCCGGGCCGGGATACGGATGATCCTCACCTCGGACCGTTCCATCGAGGTCGTCGCGGAGGCTGCGAACGGGCGGGAGGCCGTAGAGCTGGTCCGTGCCCATGCCGCGGATGTGGTGCTGCTCGACATTCAGATGCCGGTGATGGACGGGCTCACGGCGTTGACGGAGCTGCGCACGGCGGTTCCGGCGGCACATGTGATTGTGCTCACGACGTTCGGTGAGCGGGAGAACGTGCTGCGGGCGCTGGAGCAGGGGGGTGCCGGTTTCCTGCTCAAGGACACCGCTCCGGCCGAACTGATCCAGGCGGTGCGGGCAGCGGCGGCCGGCGATGCCTATCTCTCACCCCGTGCCACCCGGCATGTGGTGGATCGGCTGACTCTGGGCCGGACGGCGGTGCGGGGCGAGGAGGCGCGGCAGCGGGTGGCGGCGCTCAGCGGGCGGGAACGTGAGGTGCTGGCGCTGCTCGGGGAGGGGCTCTCCAATGCGGACGCGGGCAGGCGGTTGCACATGAGCGAGGCGACGGTGAAGACGTACGTGAGCCGGATCCTGGCGAAGCTGGGTTGCGAGAACCGGGTGCAGGCTGCGTTGTTGGCGAGGGATGCGGGCTTGTAGAAGGGCCGCGGGGTGCGGGGTGAGGTCGGGATGATTGGGCTGTGTTTCACGTGAAACACCCGATTGTGGGCGTTCTCGTACGTACGAGAAGGAGCGTCCGGGCAGGCGGGATACTCGACCCCCGGGTGTTGTCCGGTGATCGTGGTCCGACGGCTGATTTGGCAGGTCGGAGGGGGACCGTGGGGTGCAGGTCAGGGGGTCTGCGGGGTGGTTGCGCCCGTGTCGCCTGCCGAGTTGTAGCGCAGTAGGTACTCCGCGAACCTGGCGAGGTCGTCCGCTGTCCAGTCGGCGAGACGCTGCTGGTACGCGGCGTGGCGGCTGGCCTGTGTCGAGGCGAGTGCCCGGGTTCCTGCCTCGGTGGGTTGCAGTACCTGGATGCGATGGTCGTCAGGGTCCGGGTGGCGCTCGACCAGGCCCAGCTTTTCCAGAGTGCCGACCTGTCGACTGACGGTCGATTTGTCCAGCATGTAGTGCGCGGCAAGATCCGTTGCCCGGCAGCCGTGCTGGCCGTCGATGTGCGCCAGCAGCGTGTACGAGACCAGGGGCAGTTCCGGATGGAGGCGGGCTGCCGCGGCCCGCGCGCGACGCGCGAAGGCGGTCAGTTCGCGCTGGATGACATTCAGCGATTCTTCGCGTTCTCCGGGGTCGCCTGGCACTGGTTCGCCTTCCGTCTCGTCTTCCTCGGGATCCAGTTGTATAGTACAACGGGTTATGGGTTGTAAAAGCCAACTATTGGAGTGTCCGAATGTCCTCAGGCCCGAGTGCCGCCGCCGACTCCACCGCAGCGGCTCTGCGTCATGTGCTGAGCCATCTCGTCACGCCGCTGCTGATGTGCATCGGCATGGGGCTCGCCTACCTCGGGGCGTTTCACGCCCCTGAGCCGCACGACCTGAAGGTGGACGTGGTCGGGTCGGGGCCGAGCGCGCAGGTGCTCGCGCAGACGCTGCAGGACAAGGGCGACGGGGCGCTGAGTGTGCACACGGTCCCCGATCGTGCAGCGGCGGTGGACCACCTGAAGACGCAGGCGAGTTACGGTGCCTACCTACCGGGGAAGCACCCCGAGCTGCTGGTGGCCGGCGCGGCGTCCGACACCAGCGCCACGGTGGTCGAGAAGATCTTCACCAAGGTCGCCGCCGAGCACGGTCATCCGCTGAAGGTGACGGACACGGCACCGACCGCGGACGGCGATCCGACCGGCCAGGGCATCTTCTTCCTGCTGGTCGCGGTGAGCATCGGCTCCTACGCCTCGGTCGCGGTGATCGGCGGCGCGGGCGCGGTGCTTTCGCTGCGGATCAGAGCCGCACTGACGATTGCCGCATCCCTGGTGGTGAGCCTGATCGGAGCGGTCTTCGCCGGTCCAATGTTCGGTCTCGTCGACCACGGGCTCGGCGGTCTCTGGGCGATGGCCTGGCTCTACTCGGCGGGCATTCTGCTGATCGGCGTCGGGCTGCACACCTTCCTCAAGCGGTGGACGACGCTCGGCGTGATGGTGCTCTTCGTGATGCTCAACTTCACCAGCTCCGGCGGCATCTTCCGGCCGGAGCTGCAGCCCGGCTTCTTCGGTGCGCTGCATTCCTTCTGGAACGGTGCGGGCTTCGTCGAGGGCGTACGCAGCCATGTGTACTTCGGCGGACATGCGCTCGGCCGGAATGTGTTGGTGCTCGCGCTCTGGTTCGTGGTGGGTCTGGCGGTGATGGGCGCGGCAGGGCTGGCCGAGAGGCGGCGGAAGGCCGCGGTGGAGGCCGATCCGGCAGGGGTGGCCGACGGAACGGTCGAGGCCGGGTCTGCACGGGGACGGGGGCGGCACGTCAGGGCCGAAGCCCGGACCGAGGCGGACCACGAGGAAGAGCTGGAAGAGGAGCTGGAAGAGGCCGTCGGCGTCTGACCAGGACAGAGCGGTGCCCACGGGGTGTTGTCGGCAGGCCGGAACGTGGGTTTTCCACAGGGGCAGACGGCTTTCGGCGGACGGCGGTACCTTCGTCGCAATTGATCTGCGACAGGGCGTCGGGCCAGGAGCGCAGGGCGAGGGTGGGGGAGGCCGTGCGCCATGGGCGAAATCGAAGCGACAGTGCCGGTTCAGCGGGCTGTGCAAGAGAATCCGCGCATTCCGGTCGTGCCCGGATTCGCTCGCCGGGCGGATGGGGTGGCCGCGGCGGGCAGGAGCGCGCCGCAGTCGCCCAGGGGCGTGGGCAAGGCCTTGCGGGAGAGGGTGTCCAGGGCCTCTCACTCCTCTCTGAACCTTCCGGCCGGGCGGCCCGATGCCGTACAGGCGGTCGAGGATTCGAGCCGCGGCCGGGTGCCCGGGCTCACCCCTATACGGGTGGGGCGGATGGCGGCCACACCGTTCGCCTTTCTGCGGGGCTCGGCCGGGCTGATGGCCCATGACCTGGCGAGCACGCCCGTAAGCGGGGTGGGCGCTCAGCTCTGTGGCGATGCGCACGCGGCCAATTTCGGGCTGTACGGCGATGCGCGCGGCAGCCTGGTTATCGATCTGAACGATTTCGACGAGACCGTGTTCGGCCCCTGGGAATGGGACCTCAAGCGCCTCGCCACGTCGCTGGTGCTCGCCGGGCGCGAGGCAGGGGCCAACGAGGACACCTGCCGCCAGGGTGCATACGACACGGTGGGCGCCTACCGGCGGACGATGCGGCTGCTGGCCAAGATGCCCGCGCTCGATGCCTGGAATGCCATCGCGGACGAGGAATTGGTCTCGCACACAGATGCGCGGGATCTGCTCGGCACCCTGGAGCGGGTCTCGGAAAAGGCCCGTAATAACACCAGCGCCCGTTTCGCGGCCAAGTCCACCGAGGATTCCGGGGACGGCGGCCGTCGCTTCATCGACGCGCCGCCGGTACTGCGGCGGGTACCGGACGACGAGGCCGCGGCGGTGGCGGCGGGACTCGGCGACTATCTGGGCACGATCGCGGAGGACCGGGTGCCGCTCCTCGCCAGGTACGCGATCCACGACGTGGCGTTCCGGGTGGTGGGCACGGGGAGCGTCGGCACCCGGTCGTACGTGGTGCTCCTGCTCGATCACCGTGGCGAGCCCTTGGTGCTGCAGGTGAAGGAGGCGCGGCCCTCTGTGCTGGCGCCGTATCTGCCGGCTGCCGGGTTCGATGTGCCGGAGGTGGCGCACGAGGGACGCCGGGTGGTGCTCGGGCAGAAGCGGATGCAGGTCGTCAGCGACATCCTGCTGGGGTGGGCCACCGTGGAGGGGCGTCCCTTCCAGGTGCGGCAGTTCCGGAACCGCAAGGGCAGCGTGGACCCGGCGGCCCTGGCAGCCGACCAGGTCGACGATTATGGCCGGATGACCGGTGCGCTGCTGGCGCGGGCCCATGCGCACAGCGCCGATCCGCGACTGATCGCGGGTTACTGCGGCAAGAACGAAGAGCTTGACGAGGCGGTGGCGGCGTTCTCGGTGACGTACGCGGACCGTACGGAGGCGGACCACGCGGAGCTGGTACGGGCCATCGGATCGGGGCGAATAGCCGCCGAACCGGGCGTGTGAGGGGCATTGAGCCGACCGCGCGTCAGCGGGGCCCGGGAGGTGGCCATACGCTGGACGGGTGACCCACGAAGCCGCCGGGGTGCCGACCACCCGGAACGACGATGACCGGCAGGACAACGACCGGCAGCACGATCAGCATGCGCCGGATGCGCCGGATGCGCCGGATGCGCCGGATGCGCCGGACGGCCGGTCAGCCGGTGCCGATGCTGGTGAGGGTGCCGGTGCTGCTGATGGGACCGGCGTGCCCGTCGGCGGGCATGCGGAGGGGGCTCGGCCCGAGGCTCGGCTCGCCAAGGCCGTACGGGCGGCGGAGCAGGCGTTGATCGAGTTCGAGATCGCGGTGGAGACCTTCCGGGTCGAGGTCGAGAACTTCTCCCGGCTGCACCACCAGAAGCTCGGGCCGATGTACGCCCGCCTCGATGAGCTCGATGCGCAGATCGCGGAGGCCCGGGCTGCCAGGACCGGTGATCCCGAAGACCTCCGCAAGGCTCAGGAGGCCCGGGCGATCGTGATGCCGATGCCGGGTGTCGACGAGCTGTTCCACGACTGGATCGACTCCGACGGGCTGTCCCCCGAGGCGGCGGCGATGCTGACCGAGCAGCCGGTCCGGCCGCCCAAGCGGGTCCGGCCGACCGAGGAGGCGCGCAAGCTCTACCGCGAACTGGCGCGCAAGGCTCACCCGGACCTGGCGCAGGACGAGACGGAGCGGGCACGTCGGGACGAGTTCATCACCCGCGTCAACGCCGCTTACGGGCGTGGTGACGAGGCACTGCTGATCGAGCTGGCGCAGGAGTGGGCGGCAGGGCCGGTGGCGCCGCAGACGGAGCTCAGCGAGAGCGAGGAACTCTACGCCCGGCTGAACTGGCTGACCCAGCGCAAGGAACTCCTGACCGTGCTTGCTCAGGAGCTTGAGGAGAGCGCGATCGGGTCGATGCTGCGGATGGCGCCCGACGATCCGGACCGGCTGCTCGACGAGATCGCCGATCAGCTGCTGGGCGAGGTCGCTCAGCGTGAGGCGGAGCTGGCGGGTCTGGTGCAGTAGCGTTCCTGATGACTCTGGAGCGTACGTACGAGAGAAGGCATGACCCATGAATTTCGCCCCGCTGCCCTCGGTGGATGTCGCGGCGGTTCCGTCGGACGGCTTTGTGCTGGACGTCCGGGAGGACGACGAATGGGCGGCCGGGCATGTCGAAGGCGCTCTGCACATTCCGATGAGTGACTTCGTGGGTCGCTTCGGTGAGCTGACCGAAGCGGCCGAGGGCGGACAGCGCGTGCATGTGATGTGCCGGGTCGGTGGCCGGTCCGCCCAGGTCACCCAGTACCTGGTGCAGCAGGGCATCGACGCGGTGAACATCGATGGCGGGATGCTTGCCTGGGACGGTGCCGGGCGTCCGATGGTCACCGACAACGGGACCCCGGCTTTCGTGCTCTGAGCCGTTGGCAGCCCGGTTACCGGGGCCTTCGGGTTGCGCGGCTGCTCGGTGGCTCGGGCGGCGTCGGTTGAGGACCGGGTCGGGGGTCAGCCGAGGAGGTGTGTGGCCAGGAGGTCACCCAGTGCCTCCTCGTGCGCCGCAGCCGGGCCGAGGGAGAGCTCGATTTGCTTCGCCCAGGCGTGGAAGCGGTGCAGCGGGTAGTCGGTGTCCGCGCCGAAGCCGCCGTGCAGATGCTGTGCGGTCTGCACGACCCGACGGACACCTTCCGACGCCCAGATCTTCGCCACGGCGATGTCGCCCTCGGGGGGCAGCGCGCTGTCGGCCCCGGTGGAGATCCGCCAGGCCGCTTGCCAGAGCGTCACTTCCATGGCCCGCAGGTCGGTGTAACGGTCCGCGGTCTGCACGGCGACGGACTGGAAGGTCGCTACCGGAAAGCCGAACTGCTCGCGTCTGCCGGTGTATTCGCTCGTCATGGCGAGCACGGCCTCGCCCAGACCGAGCGCGAGCGCGCACGTCCCGGTGGTGAGCAGGGCGCGCAGCCACTCCCAGGCCCCGGTGGTGTCGATCAACGCGTGGCTGTCGATCCTTACCGAATCCAGCCGGACCTCGGCGAACAGCTCACCGTTGGTGGAGACCTGCTCGGCCAGGGTGACGCCTTTGTGGGCGGGCCGGATCAGGGCGAGAACGGTCCGGCCCTCCCCCGTGTGGGCGGGAATCGCGATCCAGTCCGCAGCCTGCGCCCAGGGCACCCCTGACTGCACCCCGTCGAGCACCCAGCCCGCGGCGCCACCATCGGCATCGCCGGTCGCACCGCCAAGAATTTCGTCGGGAACCTCGGCACGCCCTTTGCCGGATATCTGACCGGGCCGGTCGCTCCTCCTGGGGACTTCGCGGTGCGCGGTGACGGCTAGCTCGGCCGGGTTGTGGCCGGAGCGGCCGTTGGCCCCGACGGTGAGAACCAGCTCGCCGCGCCCGACGAGGGGAAGCAACTGGGCCGCCAACCCCGGGTCGCCATAGCGCTGGAGCGTCATCGCGACCGTGCACGTCTCGAGCAGTGGCACCCGCGCAAGCACCTTGGCGGACTCGCGCAGCACCAGACAGAGTGCGACGAGATCGAGTCCCGCCCCGCCGTGCTCCGGCGACAGTGTCAGGCCCAGCAGGTCGCCTGCGGCGAGCCCGGCCCACAGGGGCCGGTCGATGTCCTCGGCCACCGCGCCCGGCACGAGAGCCGGGCTGGGAACCGCATCGGGCGCTACGCCCGAGAAGACCGCTCTCGCCGCCTCGGTGGCTGCCTGCTGTTCCTCGGTGAAGGTGAAGTCCACTGCCCTGGCCTCCCGCGAACCGCTGCTCCCGTAACAAGACCTGACGGGGCGTCAAGATAGAACAGGTTCTACGAGAAGGGAACAGGAGGAGGCCAGGAGGGGCGTGGCGCCGGGCGGCATGGGGTGTGGCCGCTGCTGGCCGGCCGGCGGTCAACGGTCGAAGTCGAGTTCCACTTCCGGAGTGACCGGATGCGACTGGCACGCCAGCACATAGCCCGCACCCGTCTCTTCGGGTTCCAGCGCGAAGTTGCGGTCCATTCGCACTTCGCCCGAGACCAGGAACGCCCGGCAGGTCCCGCACACACCGCCCTTGCAGGCGTATGGCGCGTCGGAGCGGCTGCGCAGCACGGTCTCCAGCAACGATTCGCCATCCTCTACCGGCCAGGTGCCGGAGCGGCCGTCCAGGGTCGCGGTGAGTCTGCTGTGAGCAGGCGTTTCGGCCCGGGGGCGGACAGGCGCGTTCGGGCCGTCGTCCACGTGGAAGATCTCCTGGTGGATACGGTTCCGGTCGACACCCAGGCCATGCAGCGCGCCTTCGGCCGCCTGTACCAGTCCGAACGGCCCGCACAGATACCAGCCGTCCACCTCCGCCACCGGAAGCAGCGCGGGCAGCAGGTCGGTGAGCCGCTCCCGGTCCAGTCGGCCGGACGGAAGGCCTGCCTGCTGCTCTTCCCGGGAGAGAGCCGTGACCAGCTGAAACCGGTCCGGGTAGCGGTCTTTCAGGTCGGCGACCTCGTCCAGGAACATCGTCGAGACGGCCGTCCGGTCGCTACGGATCAGACAGAAACTCGCGTCGGGCTCCCGTGCCAGCAGTGTCGCCGCGATCGACAGTACCGGGGTGATCCCGCTGCCCCCGACGATCGCCGCGAAATGCCCGGCGCGGGGCGTGAGTACGAAGCGGCCCATCGGAGGCATCGCCTCGACCAGGTCACCGACGGCGAGTTCCTTCAGCGCGTATGTGGAGAACGCGCCGCCGTCGACGAGGCGAATGCCCACGCGCAGTACCGGATCGGCCGCTTCCGTGGTGGCCGCGGAGCAGATCGAGTACGAGCGGCGGATCTCTTCGCCATCGACGGTGTAGCGCACATTGAGGTGCTGACCGGGTTGGTGGCGGAAGGTCTCGCGCAACTCGGTCGGTACGGCGAGGGTGACGGCCACCGAATCGTCCGTGAGCTGTTCGATCGCGCGGACCCGGAGCAGATGGAACATCTACAACTCCTTGAAGTGGTCGAACGGTTCGCGGCATGTCACACACCGGCGCAGCGCCTTGCAGGCGGTAGAGGAGAACCTGCTCAGCAGCTCCGTATCAGTCGAGCCGCAGTGCGGGCAGCGCACCGAGAGCGTGAGCGACACCGGGCCGCCTGCGGGAGCCGTGGCATCGTGCGGGCGCGGGGGTGCGATGCCGAACTCGGCCAGCTTGCGCCGTCCTTCCACACTGATGTCGTCCGTCGACCAGGCCGGCGAGAGCACGGTGACCACGGAAACCTCCGGTATGCCGTGGTCATGCAGCACCCGCTCGATGTCGGAGCACATGGCCTCGATCGCCGGGCAGCCGGTGTAGGTCGGGGTGAGACGTACGGTGACTTTGCCGGGCGCGAGCACGTCCACACCCCGAAGCACCCCCAGCTCGTCCAGGGTCAGCACGGGCAGTTCGGGATCGGGCACAGAGCCTGCGAGCCGGTACAGCTCCTCTTTCAGGAGGGTCTCGGTCACCATGATGCCCCCGGGTGGCTGCGATGCAGATGCTGCATCTCGGCGATCATCCGGCCGAAGGGTTCGGTGTGGATGCCCTGGCGGCCCGCGCCCGCCGTCCACGCTCCGGACTGCGGACCGGTCGGAACGGTCAGCGTGGACTTCTCCAGCACCGCGGTGACGGTCTCCAGCCAGCTGTTGTGGAGCGACTGCCAGTCGATCTCCACACCCTCGACGGGCTGGAACAGCTCTCCGGTGAAACGCCACAGGGCGTCCACCGCGCGCTGCATCCGCTCATGGCTCTCGTCCGTGCCGTCACCGAGCCGCAGCGTCCAGTGCTCCGCGTGGTCCTGGTGGTACGCGACCTCCTTGACCGCCTTCGCCGCGAGCCCGGCGAACCGGCTCTCACCGGCCGCCAGCTGTTCGTACAGGAGGCGCTGGTAGGCGGAGAAGTAGAGCTGGCGGGCGATGGTGTGAGCGAAGTCGCCGTTCGGCTGCTCGACCAGCTGTACGTTGCGGAATGCGCGTTCCTCGCGCAGATACGCCAGCTCGTCCTCGTCCCCGGCGAGGGAGAGCAGCACCCGGGCCTGTCCCAGCAGGTCCAGGGCGATGTTGGCCAGGGCCACTTCTTCTTCCAGTACGGGGGCGTGGCCGGCCCACTCCCCCAGCCGGTGCGAGAGCACCAGCGCGTCGTCGCCCAGGGCGAGGGCCGCGGTCACAGGTGCTTCACCCCCTCCGGGATCTCGTAGAACGTCGGGTGCCGGTACGGCTTGTCGCCGGCCGGCTCGAAGAAGGAGTCCTTCTCGTCCGGCGAGGAGGCCGTGACCTGTGCGGACGGGACCACCCAGATGGAGACGCCCTCGGAGCGGCGTGTGTACAGATCGCGAGCGTTGCGCAGGGCCATTTCCGCGTCCGGGGCGTGCAGGCTGCCCGCGTGGGTGTGGGACAGCCCACGGCGCGAACGCACGAACACCTCCCACAGCGGCCATTCGGTCGAGCTGCTCATGCTGTCGCCTCCTCGTTCCGTACCGCGTTTCGTACTCCTGTGTGCTTCTCCGCGTACGCGACTGCCGCGTCCCGGACCCAGGAGCCCTCCTCGTGTGCCCGCCGGCGCTGGGCGAGGCGCTGCTCGTTGCACGGGCCATTGCCCTTGAGGACCTCCTGGAACTCCTTCCAGTCGATCTCCCCGAAGTCGTGATGTCCACGCTCCTCGTTCCACCGGAGATCCGGGTCCGGAAGGGTGAGTCCCAGCGCTTCGGCCTGGGGGACGCAGATGTCCACGAAGCGTTGCCGCAGCTCGTCGTTGGAGTGCCGCTTGATCTTCCAGGTCATCGACTGCGCCGAGTGGGCCGATGCGTCGTCCGGCGGGCCGAACATCATCAGGGACGGCCACCACCAGCGGTTCACCGCGTCCTGAGCCATCTCGTGCTGTGCCGGGGTGCCGCGGCTGAGGGTGAGCAGCAGCTCGTAGCCTTGACGCTGGTGGAAGGACTCCTCCTTGCAGATGCGGACCATCGCCCGGGCATACGGGCCGTAGGAGCAGCGGCAGAGCGGCACCTGGTTGGTGATCGCGGCGCCGTCCACGAGCCAGCCGATCGCGCCGACGTCCGCCCAGGTCAGCGTCGGGTAATTAAAGATCGATGAATACCTCTGGCGGCCTGCGTGGAGCTTGTCGAGCAACTCCTCACGGCCGGTGCCGAGGGTCTCCGCGGCGCTGTACAGATAGAGCCCGTGCCCGGCTTCGTCCTGCACCTTGGCCATCAGGATCGCCTTGCGGCGCAGCGAGGGCGCTCGCGAGATCCAGTTGGCCTCCGGCTGCATGCCGATGATTTCGGAGTGGGCGTGCTGGGCCATTTGCCTGACCAGCGAGGCGCGGTACGCATCCGGCATCCAGTCGCGCGGCTCGATGCGCTCGTCCGCTGCCACTGCGGCTTCGAAGGATGCCTTCAGAGCCTCGTCGGCCCCTGCGGGGCTGCCTGTTCCTGCCTGCGCCGCTTGGTCCGCAGTCACTGCCGTCATCCCGGACTCCCTACCGACCGACCGATCGTTCGGTTCATTGCCTTCAATGGTGAGTCGATGGCCCGTAGGGTGTCAACCCTGTGGATAACTGACCGGGGATCGACGGGGATCGGGGCGGGATGGATTCGTACGACGACAGGGGTGTCGGAGGCGGGAACGGGAGCGCCGGACCAGGGCGGGGGCAGGGCGAGGACACGCCGTCCGCCGCCGGTCAGGAGCCGGGTTCAGGTCCCCGTGGCGGCATAGCTGCCCTGTCCCTTCCGTACCAGATCGTGGCCGCGATCGCGCTGTCCGTCGTCGGGCTGTTCGCCTGCGGCCAGCTGGCCATGGTGTTTCTGCATGTCGCGCCCTCCAACACGCTGACCAAGCAGCACGGCCAAGCGGTCGACGACTGGATCTATCCCGAGTTCGAACAGAACTGGAAGCTCTTCGCTCCGAACCCGCTCCAGCAGAACGTGGCCGTTCACGTACGCGCCGAGATAGCCGGCGCCGACGGCCGCCGCACCACCTCCTGGATGAGCCTTTCCGGCGAGGACGGCAAGGCGATACGCGGCAATCTTCTCCCCAGCCACATCCATCAGAACGAGCTGCGGCGCAGCTGGGACTTCTACGTCAGTTCCCACGACAACGAGAACCGGGCGAACGGCCTGCGCGGTGAGCTCTCCGAGCGCTACATCCGCCGCATCGCGATGATGCGCCTCGGCGAGCACGACTACGGCGGCACCGTCGAGCGCATCCAGATCCGTTCCGAGGTGCGGTCCATCGCGGCGCCCGGCTGGAGCGAGGAAAGGATCAGCACGAAGCCGTCCTACCGGGTGCTGCCGTGGTGGACCGTAACCCCCGCCGACCTCCCCGAGAGCGCCAAGGGGGCGGACAAGTGAGTACGTCCACCTTCGATCGCAAGCTCGCCCGCGGCATCCAGCGCGTCACCTCCTCGGCCCTCGGCCCGTACCAGAGCGCCGTCATCCGGATCGGTTTCTCCACCACCTACCTGCTGTTCCTGCTGCGCGAACTGCCACACCGCCACCAGATGTACGGCCCCGACGCCCCATGGCGCTGGGACATGGCGCAGCAGCTCATAGCCGGCAATCGAGCCTTCACCACACTCATGTGGTCGGACAGCACGGTCTGGTTCGAGGTCGTGTACGCGGTGGCTCTGCTCTCCGCCGTGCTGCTCATGGTCGGCTGGCACACCCGCGCCACGTCGGTTCTCTTCATGGTCGGTGTGCTCTCCCTGCAGAACCGCAGCATCTTCATGGGCGACGGCGGCGACAATGTCATCCACCTGATGGCGATCTATCTCGTGCTGACGCGTTGCGGGCAGGTCTGGTCGTTGGATGCCCGGCGTGCTGCTCGTGCGGGCCGTCCGGGGCGTGTGAGCCGACTGGGCCGCGCCCCTGCCTTGCCGGCTGATGTGGATGCGGACTGCGATGGTCCTCGGCGTTCGGTGCGGGGGGATGTGGCCGGTCCGGTTCTCTGGGTGGTGCTCGGCCTGTTTCTGATGGTGGCCACCGTGACAGACGGTCTCGGCGGCACCTTGTGGCTGCCGGTTCTCTTCTGGCTCCTCTGGGTCGGCCACGGTGCCTGGTGGGTCGTGAATCGTCGCGCGCCGGACAGTGAAGCGCGCACCCTGCTCGATGTCATCGCCAACCTCGCCCACAACGCGACCCTCGTCGTGATCGCGGCCGAGGTCTGCGTGATCTACGCGACGGCAGGGTGGTACAAGATCCAGGGGTCGCGGTGGCAGGACGGCACGGCGCTGTACTACCCGCTCAAGCTCGATTACTTCACGCCCTGGCCCGGGCTGTCGGACATTCTCGCGTCCAGCGGTGTGATGGTGATGCTGCTGACGTACGGCACGGTCATAGTTCAGGTCGCCTTCCCCTTCACTCTGTTCAACCGGCGGGTCAAGAATGTCCTGCTCGTCGCCATGATGTGCGAGCACGTCGGCATCGCGTTGCTGCTCGGACTGCCCTTCTTCTCGATGGCGATGATCGCCGCCGACTCCGTCTTCCTGCCGACCGTCTTCCTGGTGTGGCTCGGTGGCCGCGTGACGCTCGGGCGGGAGCTGCTGTTCTCGCGCAGGGGCAGGGTGCCGGGGCAGCGGCGTGCCGCAGATGACGAGGAGGCCCCGCAGCGCAGCGACGAGGAGGGCCATACGCTCGTCGGGTGAGTAGTGAGAGCGGCAGCAGCATCGGCGGCATTGGTGGCACCGGCAGTACCGGCGGCAAATCGCCGATCGAGGAGTCCCGGGGAATTGAAACGCCCTTCGCGTCCGTACCAGCGGGAGAACTCGGTTCGGCGGTGGAACCGATGCAGTACGACGACGGGTTCGGAACAGAGATCGGCGTCGGGCCGCACCCGCTGCCCTGGCCCGAGGACGAGCGGTACGACCCCGAGCTGCTCGCTCACGGCGACCGGCGCAACGTGGGTGACGCCTACCGGTACTGGACGCGGGAAGCGATCGTCGCCGATCTTGATCTGCGGCGGCACGACTTCCACGTGGCGGTCGAGAACTGGGGCCACGACTTCAATATCGGCTCCGTGGTGCGTACCGCGAACGCCTTCCTCGCCAAGGAGATCCACATCGTGGGGCGGCGGCGCTGGAACCGGCGCGGTGCGATGGTCACCGACCGGTACCAGCATGTGCGGCACCACCCCGACACGGAGTCGCTGACCGCATGGGCGGCGGCGGAGGGCCTGCCGATCATCGGGATCGACAATCTGCCGGGGGCGGTGCCGCTGGAGCGGACCGAGCTGCCGCGGCGGTGTGTGCTGCTCTTCGGGCAGGAGGGGCCCGGGCTGACGGAAGAGGCCCGCAAGCACGCGGCGCTGGTGTGCTCCATCGCGCAGTTCGGGTCGACGCGGTCGATCAACGCCGGGGCCGCGGCTGCGATTGCCATGCATGCGTGGGTGCAGCGGTATGCGGATATTCCGGGGTAGGTGCGGGCCCGGGTGTCGGTGCCTGTGGGTTGGACGCCTGGGGGCGGGCTTGCCCTACCCGCCCCTTCTCCCGGCCCCTTCCCGCGACCGGGGCTCCGCCCCCCCGTACCCCCGCTCATCAAACGCCGGAGGGCTGGAAAGAAGCCCGAAAGGGGCGGGGGCGGACGAGTCCGCGAGGGGCGGGGGAACGGGAGAGCGAGGCGCGGGATTTATGCCTGGCGGCGGACTTCCACTGTGCGGAACCGGCTTGCTACGAACGCTCCGTCGCACAGGGCCGCGTTCGCTGCCGGGTTGCCGCCCGAGCCGTGGAAGTCGGAGAATGCCGCGGTCTGGTTGACGTATACCCCGCCGGTCAGGTTCAGCGAGAGCTGGGCCGACTCGTCCACGCAGACGTCCTCCACCGCGCGCTCCACCTCCGGTGAGGTGGTGTATGCGCCGACCGTCATCGCCCCCTTGTCGCGGATCGTGCGGCGGAGCAGCTCCACGGCGTCGGCTGTCGAGTCGACCGCTACGGCGAAGGAGACCGGTCCGAAGCACTCCGACAGGAAGTGGTCCTCGTCGTCCGGCTTGGTGCCGTCCAGTTTGACGACGACGGGGGTGCGGACCACGGCGTCGGGGAATTCCGGGTTGGCCACCTCGCGCGAGGGCAGGGCGACTTCACCCAGCTCCGCTGCCGCCTCCAGGCGGGCCTTCACATCGGGATTGACCAGGGCGCCGAGCAGTGCGTTCGCCCGGGCGTCGTCGCCCAGCAGCCCGTTCACCGCGGCGGCGATGTCGTCGACGACTTCGTCGTACGACTTGTTGCCGTCGTCGGTCGTGATGCCGTCGCGGGGGATCAGCAGGTTCTGCGGCGTGGTGCACATCTGGCCGCTGTACAGCGAGAGGGAGAACGCCAGGTTGGCCAGCATTCCCCGGTAGTTGTCCGTGGAATCGAGGACGATGCTGTTGACGCCGGCCTTCTCCGTGTACACCTGGGCCTGGCGGGCGTTGGTTTCCAGCCAGTCGCCGAAGGCGGTGGATCCGGTGTAGTCGATGATCTTGATCTCCGGGCGCACCGCGAGAGACTTCGCGATGCCCTCGCCCGGCCGTTCGGCGGCCAGGGCGACCAGGTTGGCGTCGAAGCCCGCCTCGACGAGCACCTCGCGCGCCAGCTGCACCGTGAGCGCGAGTGGAAGCACGGCGCGCGGGTGCGGCTTGACCAGGACGGGATTGCCGGTGGCCAGGGAGGCGAAGAGGCCCGGATAGCCGTTCCACGTGGGGAACGTGTTGCAGCCGATCAGGAGCGAGATACCGCGGGGTGCCGCGGTGAACGACTTGTGCAGCTGGAGCGGGTCGCGCTTGCCCTGCGGCTTGGACCAGTCGGCGCTCTGCGGGGTGCGGATCTGCTCCGCGTACGCGTACGCCACTGCCTCCAGGCCGCGGTCCTGGGCGTGCGGGCCGCCCGCCTGGAACGCCATCATGAAGGCCTGGCCGCTGGTGTGCATCACGGCGTGGCCGAACTCATGGGTCCTGGCGCTGATCCGCGCGAGGATCTCCAGACAGACCAGGGCCCTGGTCTCGGGGCCTGCCGCACGCCAGGCGGCCATGCCCGTACGCATCGCTGGCAGCAGGACATCCAGGTCGGCGTGCGGGTATTCGACGCCGAGCTCCGGCCCGTACGGGGAGATCTCTCCGCCCGTCCAGCCGTCGGTGCCGGGCTGGCCGAGGTCGAGCCGGGTGTGCAGTACGGCGTCGAACGCGGCCTTGCCCTCGGCGGCGCTCAGGCTGCCGGGGGCGCCGCCCTCGCCGTATGCCTTCGGATGCTCGGGATGCGGAGACCAGTAGGCGCGCGTGCGGATCGCGTCGAGGGCTTGGTCGAGCGTGGGGCGGTGCTTCTCGGACAGCAGGTGGGGGGAGAGCTCGGCGGCCATGACGGACCAACTCCTCATCGAGCTGGGCAGGGACGGGCGGACAGAGTTAGAGTAACCGAACGATCGGTCGGGACAAGGGGGCCCGCCAAACCTGTGGACAACTCGTAGGGGAGGATCGCGGACATGACCACGGCCAAGCGGGACACGTACACCCCGGAGACTCTGCTCACCGTCGCTGTCCGTGTTTTCAATGAGCGCGGCTACGACGGCACGTCCATGGAGCATCTCTCCCGGGCTGCGGGCATCTCCAAGTCGTCCATCTACCACCATGTCGCGGGCAAGGAGGAGCTCCTCCGCCGTGCGGTGAGCCGGGCGCTGGACGGGCTCTTCGGCATTCTCGACGAGCCGGGGGCGACACAGGGGCGAGCGATCGAGCGGGTCGAGTACGTCACCCGCCGCACGGTCGATGTGCTGATAGCCGAATTGCCCTACGTCACGCTGCTGCTGCGCGTGCGGGGCAACACGAAGACCGAGCGCTGGGCCATGGAGCGACGGCGCGAGTTCGACCACCGGGTGACCGATCTCCTCAGGGCGGCAGTCGCGGACGGCGATCTCCGCTCCGACGTGGACATACGGCTGGTGACGCGGCTGCTCTTCGGGATGGTCAACTCGCTGGTGGAGTGGTACCGGCCCCAGCCGGACGGTGGCGTCGACGGTGAGCGGCTGGCGGACACGCTCGTCCTGGTGGCCTTCGAGGGGATGCGGTCCAGTCGTTGAGCGGATCATCCGCTGAGCTGAAACGTTGACGAGCGGGCAGGCCTGGGCGGCCGCTGCGCCTTCGGTGTGACCGCTGCCTCGGGCGGTGTGAACGGGAGCGGGGCTCTGTCTTCGGTTCGGAGCCCGCATTCCGCCCAATTCGTCCCATTTACGTGAGCTCGGGGGGTCTGGCCGGGCCCGTGGCCAGGTCCGTCTCCTCGAACACCAGAATTGTGCGGGTGGAGAGCACCTCCGGGATGGCCTGGATCCTGGTCAGGACCAGTTCGCGCAGCGACCGGTTGTCCGGGGTGTGCACCAGCAGCAGGACATCGAAGTCGCCGCTGACGAGCGCGATGTGGGTGGCCCCGGGCAGTGCCTGGAGCTGCTCGCGCACGGTGCGCCAGGAATTTTGGACGATCTTGAGCGTGATGTATGCGGAGGCACCCTGCCCCGCCCGCTCATGGTTCACGCGCGCGCCGAAACCGCGGATCACACCGTCATCGATGAGCCGGTTGATCCGGGCGTAGGCGTTGGCACGGGAGACGTGGACGCGATCGGCCACCGACCGTATCGAGGCGCGGCCATCCGTCTGGAGCAACCGCAGGATGTCGCGGTCGACGGCGTCCAGCGGGCGCGCGGGCGGAACCTGGCCGGGTTCCTCGCCCCCGTCGGCCATTTGTTCAGCTGACATGTGCCCGCGCCTCCCTGTCCTGGACGACCTGCCCCCATCCCAGGCTGTGGAGAACCGTTTGTCCACAGGCTGAAGGCGCCTGTAGCCAAAATGCGCTCGCGACCGAACAATCGGTAGGTGAGGCACGGGACATCCGCGCCTCGGACAGCGCTCGATATTTCGATGTATTTCGACACCCCTCGGCATCGGACGATCCCCCGATGCCGACAGACGCCGCTCGAAACCCCTCGATGCCAGGAGGTGCTTGTCATGACGGTCCAAGAGCTGCCCGGCGCGGCCGCTTACCGGCCCACGCCGCCCCCGGCCTGGAAGCCGCTCACCGATCCCGCGCCGCTGCTCCCGGACCCCGAGCCGTATCGCGTGCTCGGTACGGACGCCGTGGCCGACGCCGACCCCGCGCTGCTGCTGCGGCTCTACGCGGAGCTGGTGCGCGGCCGGCGGTACAACGCACAGGCCACCGCTCTCACCAAGCAGGGCCGGCTCGCTGTCTACCCGTCGAGCACAGGGCAGGAGGCCTGCGAGATAGCGGCCGCGCTGGTGCTGGAGGAGCGGGACTGGCTGTTTCCCAGCTACCGCGACACGCTGGCGGCCGTGGCGCGCGGCCTCGACCCGGTCGAGGCACTGACGCTGCTGCGCGGCGACCGGCACACCGGTTACGACCCGCGCGAGCACCGTATCGCCCCGCTCTGCACCCCCCTCGCCACTCAGCTGCCGCACGCCGTGGGCCTGGCACACGCGGCGCGGCTCAGGGGTGACGACGTGGTGGCACTGGCCATGGTCGGTGACGGCGGGACCAGCGAGGGCGATTTCCACGAGGCACTGAATTTCGCGGCCGTCTGGCGAGCCCCGGTCGTCTTCCTCGTGCAGAACAACGGTTTCGCGATCTCCGTACCGCTGGCGAAGCAGACCGCGGCTCCGTCCCTGGCGCACAAGGCCGTGGGGTACGGGATGCCGGGCCGGCTGGTGGACGGCAATGACGTGGCCGCCGTGCACCAGGTCCTCGGTGAGGCGGTGGCACGGGCCCGGAGCGGTGGCGGGCCGACGCTCGTCGAAGCGGTGACGTACCGCATGGACGCCCATACGAACGCCGACGACGCCACGCGCTACCGCGTCGACAGCGAAGTGGAGGCGTGGCGTGCGCACGATCCGATCCAGCTCCTGGAGCGGGAGCTGACCGGACGGGGACTGCTCGGCGACGACGGGATCGAGGACGCGCGCGCGGACGCGGAGCGGATGGCGGCGGCTCTGCGCGAGCGGATGAACGCCGATCCGGTGCTCGAACCGATGGATCTCTTCGCTCATGTCTACGAGGAACAGACCACCCAACTGCGGGAGCAGGCCGCCCGCTTGCGTGTCGAGCTGGAGGCCGAGCAGGACCAGCACGGCCACAACGACCTGGAGGGCGGGCGATGACCACCGCAGCAGCGCCGGCCGGAGAGCGGACGGCGAAGACCAAGCCGGCCACCATGGCGCAGGCGCTCGGGCGGGCGCTGCGCGACTCGATGGCCGAGGATCCGACGGTGCACGTCCTCGGCGAGGATGTCGGCACGCTCGGCGGGGTTTTCCGGATCACCGACGGTCTGGCGAAGGAGTTCGGCGAGGACCGTTGCACGGATACCCCGCTGGCCGAGGCGGGCATCCTCGGCACGGCCGTCGGCATGGCGATGTACGGGCTGCGGCCGGTGGTGGAGATGCAGTTCGACGCCTTCGCCTATCCGGCTTTCGAGCAGCTCATCAGCCATGTCGCCAAGATGCGCAACCGGACGGCCGGTGCCATGCCGTTGCCGATCACGGTCCGGGTGCCGTACGGCGGCGGGATCGGCGGGGTCGAGCACCACAGCGACTCCTCGGAGGCGTACTACATGGCGACGCCCGGCCTCCACGTCGTCACGCCCGCCACGGTCGAGGACGCGTACGGGCTGCTGAGGGCCGCGATCGCCTCCGACGATCCGGTGGTTTTCCTGGAACCGAAGCGGCTCTACTGGTCGAAGGCGGACTGGTCGCCCGAGGCGCCGGTGGCCGTGGAACCGATCGGACGGGCCGTCGTCCGCCGGACCGGGCGCAGCGCGACGCTGATCACGTACGGGCCGTCACTGCCGGTCTGCATGGAGGCCGCGGAGGCGGCCGTGGCAGAGGGCTGGGACCTCGAAGTCGTCGATCTGCGCTCATTGGTTCCGTTCGACGACGAGACCGTCGCCGCTTCCGTGCGGCGTACGGGGCGCGCGGTCGTCGTCCATGAGTCCTCCGGTTTCGGCGGTCCGGGCGGCGAGATAGCGGCCCGGGTCACCGAGCGCTGCTTCCACCATCTGGAGGCGCCGGTGCTGCGGGTCACCGGGTTCGACATTCCGTATCCGCCGCCGATGCAGGAGCGGCACCATCTGCCGGGCGTGGACCGGGTGCTCGACGCGGTCGCCCGCTTGCAGTGGGAGGCGGAGAGCTGATGCCACAGGTACTCGAATTCAAGCTGCCGGACCTCGGCGAGGGGCTCACCGAGGCGGAAATCGTGCGCTGGCTGGTGGAGGTCGGCGATGTCGTCGCCATCGACCAGCCGGTCGTCGAGGTCGAGACGGCCAAGGCGATGGTGGAGGTGCCCTGCCCCTACGGGGGGGTGGTGACCGCGCTGTTCGGCGAGGAGGGCGCGGAACTTCCGGTCGGGGCACCGTTGTTGACGGTGGCTGTGGGGTCCGAGGGGAGCTTGGGGTCTGCGGGGGTCATGGGGTCAGCGGGATCGGTGGGCTCGGGGGCAGGAGAAGGTGCTGGGGCTGGGGCGGTGGTGTCGCCCGTGGGGGCCGGGGTCGGTTCGGGCGGGGCGGGTTCCGGCTCCGAGGCCAGGGGCAGAGACGGGGCCGGTGAGGTGGAGTCGTCCGGCAATGTGTTGGTCGGGTACGGGACGGGCGCGCCGGTGGCACGCCGTCGACGGGTCCGGCCCGAGGCGGTGGCGGCGCATGCTGCCGCGCACACGACGGCTGCGGCTGCGGTTGCGGCATCTGCTTCGGCCTCTGCTGCCGACGCGGTGAAGGGGCCGGTGGCCGTTGTCTCCCCGCTGGTACGGAAGCTGGCGCGGCAGCATGACCTCGATCTGCGGCAGCTGGTGGGCTCCGGGCCGGACGGGTTGATCATGCGTGCCGATGTCGAGTCCGCGATCAGGGCGCTGGCAGAGGGGGCAGCGGCTCCTTCGCCGGACGCGGTCTCGGTGCCCGTGTCGGCGCCGGAGCCGGTGCTGGTGTCGGAGTCGGCTTCGGTGCCCGAGCCGGGACAGGGGCCGCTTTCGGTATCGACGTCGCTGCCTCCGGTGCGGCCGTCGGCGTCGCGGGGGGCCACGGGGCAGACCGTGGAGCGCATTCCGCTGCGCGGCGTACGGGGCGCGGTCGCCGACAAGCTGGCGCGCAGTCGGCGAGAGATCCCCGATGCGACGTGCTGGGTCGACGCCGATGCCACCGAGCTGATGGCTGCCAGATCCGCGATGAACAGCGCCGGCGGTACGGCCGCCGGGCCCAAGGTGTCGGTGCTCGCCCTGCTGGCGCGTATCTGCACTGCCGCGCTGGCCCGGTTCCCCGAGCTCAACGCCACGGTGGATCAGGAAGCGCGGGAGATAGTGCGGCTGCCGGAGGTCCATCTCGGGTTCGCGGCGCAGACCGAGCGGGGTCTCGTCGTCCCCGTCGTGCGGGATGCGCAGGCCCGGAACGCGGAGTCGATCGGGGCCGAGATCGCTCGGCTGACCGAGGCGGCCCGGACGGGGAGGCTGACCCCGGCAGAGCTGACCGGCGGCACGTTCACGCTGAACAACTACGGGGTGTTCGGGGTCGACGGTTCGACCCCGATCATCAACCATCCGGAAGCGGCGATGCTGGGCGTCGGCCGGATCGTGCCCAAGCCGTGGGTGCACGAAGGCGAGCTGGCCGTACGCCGGGTCGTCCAGCTCTCGCTGACCTTCGACCACCGGGTCTGCGACGGCGGTACGGCGGGTGGCTTCCTGCGCTACGTGGCCGACTGCGTGGAACAACCGGCGGTGCTCCTACGCACGTTGTAGGCGGATTCGGCTGCGGTCTCCCGTTTCTTCCCCGGTGGATCTTCCGGATTGCGGACCGGGGAGGATCAACGGGGGCCGTGGCCCGCATACTCGGAGCATGACCGCGTATGACGCCATCGTCCTCGCCGGAGGGGCCGCCAAGCGGCTCGGCGGCGCCGACAAGCCCGGCATCCGGGTCGGTGGCCGTGCGCTGCTCGACCGGGTGCTCGCGGCCTGCGCCGACGCCTCGACCACCGTGGTGGTGGGCGGGCGGCGGCCCACCGTGCGCGCAGTGACCTGGACGCGTGAAGAACCGCAGGGCGGTGGCCCGTTGGCCGCGCTCGACGCCGGCGTCCGGCGTACCGGCGCGGAATGGGTTCTCGTGCTCTCCGCCGATCTGCCGTTCCTCGGGGAGAGCACCGTCGGAGCGCTGTTGGCCGCCGCTCGTGACGGTCGGCGGGACGGGGCCCTGTGCACCGACCAGGACGGTCGTGATCAGCCTCTCGTCGCGGTTTATCGTGGCGAACCGCTGCGCCGCGAGCTCGCCCTGATCGCCACCGAGCACGGAGGTCTGTCCGGGCTGCCCTTGCGGTTGCTGATGAACGAGCTCGACCTTGCCCGGGTGGAGGCCGGCCCCCTCGCCTCCTTCGACTGCGACACCTGGGAGGACATTGCGTCGGCCCGGGCCCGTATCAGAGAGCATGGGACCGTGCTGGATGAATGGATCAACGCAGTCAAGAACGAACTGGGCATCGAACTCGACGTCGACACCGACGTCCTGCTCGATCTCGCCCGGGACGCCGCCCACGGCGTCGCCCGTCCCGCCGCGCCTCTGACGACGTTCCTTGTCGGGTACGCGGCGGCGAAGGCGAGCAGCGACGGCGACGGCCCGGCAGCGGTGGCCGAGGCCGCCCGCAAGGCCGCCGCGCTGGCCCTCCGGTGGGCGGACGAGAACGAGACCCCATGACGGCTCGCAACGACAGGTCCGACCCGCTCCCGGCGGCCGATGCCGCGCCGATGGGCGTTGCGCCGGTGAACGCAGGGCCCTCGGCGGCCGAGGAGCCCTCGATGGGCGTGGAGCCCTCGGAGGGCGGTGGGGCCCCGGCGCGTGACAGTCCGGCGTCGGGCGAGCGGGTGCCGACCCAGGAGGAGCTGCGGGCCGCCGAAGAGGATCGGGCCGTTGAACAGGCCCTCGCGCTGGTTGGGCACCGGTCCTCGGATGAGCTCCAACCGTCACGCCGGTCTCACTCTGTGGATCAGCCTCGGTCCACGGACCGGCTCGGCTTCACGGACCTGCCTCGGTCCGTGGATCGGCTCGGTTCTGCGGATCTGCCCCACTCCGTGGACGGGCCTCGGCCCGTGGACCGGCCTCAGTCTGCTGGTTGGCCCCATTTCATGGACTCCTGTTCCTCGGAGTCGTCGAACTCCACGGGCAGGCTCCGCCCCACGGAAGAGCGTGCGTCCGTATCCCCGTCCAGGTCACAGTCCCCGGTCGGCCGGACGTACCCCTGGCGGGAGGCGCGCGCGCTCGCCGCGCGGGCGGGCCGTGACGTACCCGTCCGTACCCGGCGGCTTCCCCTCGGGCAGGCACTCGGACACGTACTCGCCGAACCGCTCGTCGCACTCACCGATCTGCCGTCCTTCGACACCTCCGCCATGGACGGCTGGGTTGTCACCGGACCGGGTCCATGGACCATCCGCGAGGTCGAAGGAAGCGGGAGTGAGGAGGGCGACACAGGCCCACGCCCGAGCGCGCGCCTCAGCCCACGTCCGGGCCAAGATCCGGGCATCCTGGCCGGGCACCGCGCCCCCGCTGCGCTCCCCGACGGCGATGCCGTACGGATCGCCACCGGCGCACGCATCCCGGCGGACGCAAACGCGGTGATCCGCAGCGAGCACGCTCGCGTGGACGAGTCCAAGGGGCTGCTCCACGCGACGCGCCGGGTACATCCGGGGCAGGACATCAGGCCCCGAGGCCAGGAATGCCGTTCCGGTGATCAACTCCTGCCCGCCGGCGCCCTGGTGACGCCCGCAGTTCTCGGCCTGGCCGCCGCCGCAGGGTACGACGAGCTGGGCACCGTCCCCCGCCCCCGCGTCGATGTCCTCGTTCTCGGTGACGAACTCCTGACCAGTGGGCTGCCGCACGACGGGCTGATCCGTGACGCGCTCGGCCCGATGATCGGCCCCTGGCTGCGTGCCCTGGGTGCCGAGGTCTCCGCCCCGCAGCGCCTCGGCGACGACGCCGCGGCCCTCCGGCGTGCCCTCACCGCCTCCGACGCGGATCTGATCATCACCACCGGCGGCACGGCCGCAGGCCCTGTCGACCACGTCCACCCGGTCCTTGCCGAGATCGGGGCCGAGCTGCTGGTCGACGGCGTCGCCGTGCGCCCCGGCCACCCGATGCTGCTGGCCAGGTTCAGGGCGGAGGGGCCGGATGCGGGCCCGTATCTCGTCGGGCTGCCGGGCAATCCGCTGGCCGCCGTCTCCGGGCTTCTCACGCTCGCCGAACCGTTGCTCCGCGGGCTGGCCGGCCATGCGCCGGAGACGCCGTACCGGGCAGTGGTGCGCGACGAGGTGCACGGGCACCCGCGCGACACCCGTCTTGTACCCGTCGTCCACCGTGCGGGCGACCCCGACGACAGCGGCCGGAATCTGGGCAGCGCGAGAACCGGCACCGGTGCCGAACACGTCGTACCGCTGCACTACAACGGTCCGGCCATGCTCCGAGGGATTGCCGCGGCGGACGGGCTGGCCGTCATACCTCCCGGCGGGGTACGGTCCGGCACCGAGGTGGAGATCCTCGACCTACCGTGGGCCTCGGCGACGCCGTGGACGGAAGGGTGTTTCACGTGAAACTTCCCGGCCACGATGCGATGGCCAGGCGCGCCGACGAGCATGTCGCGCCCACGCGGGTGGAGCTCCCGCGCAGGGTCGTCCAAGGACCGGCGCGGCAGGTCGCCAAACGGCTGATGATGGCGTTGATAGTGCTTGCCGCCACGGTGCTGATCGTCTGGCTCGACCGCGGGGGATATCACGACGCCGCCGATGACAACGTCGACCTGCTGGACGCGGTGTACTACGCGACGGTCACCCTCTCCACCACCGGATACGGAGACATCACCCCGTACGGGGACGCCGCCCGGCTCACCAATGTGGTGCTCGTGACACCGCTGCGGGTGCTCTTCCTGATCATCTTGGTCGGCACCACTCTTGAGGTCCTCACAGAACGGACCCGGGAGGACTTTCGGCTGAAGCGTTGGAGAACCAACTTGCGTGACCACACCGTTGTCGTCGGCTTCGGCACGAAGGGCCGTTCGGCCATTCAGACCCTGCGGGCCACCGGTCTGAAGAAGGAACAGATCGTCATCGTCGATCCGGCGAGCAAGGTGATCGAGATCGCCAACGCCGAAGGGTTCGTGGGGGTGGTCGGTGATGCGACGCGCAGCGAGGTTCTGCTGCGTGCCGAGCTCCAGAAGGCGCGTCAGATCATCATCGCCACACAGCGTGACGACACGGCGGTGCTGGTGGCGCTGACGGCGCGGCAGCTCAACCGAGGCGCGAAGATCGTCGCCGCGGTGCGCGAGGAGGAGAACGCCCCGCTGCTCCGGCAGTCCGGCGCCGACGCGGTGATCACCAGCGCCAGCGCGGCGGGCCGGCTACTCGGCCTCTCCGTCCTCAGTCCCAGCGCGGGCACGGTGATGGAGGACCTGATCCAGCAGGGCAGCGGTCTCGACCTCGTCGAACGGCCGGTGATAAAGGCCGAGGTGGGCAAGAGTGTCCGGGAGACCGAGGATCTCGTCGTCAGCGTGTTGCGGGGGCATCGGCTGCTCGGATACGACGATCCGGCGGCCAGCCCCCTGCAGCTGACGGACCGTTTGATCACCATCGTGCGTGCCTCGAACGAACCACCGCCCAGTCACCCGGCGCCAGGCGCGCCCCGCCCGTAGCCGGGCATTTCGCGGGCGCCACGATCTCGTCATCGGGAGTCATCCTCGGGTCGATGGTGGGCACCCCGCCGACTCGGCTCGCTCCCGCTGCTCCCGCTGCTCCCGTCGTTCCGGTTCGCTCTCACCGCTCGGCCCGTCGCGTCATGGAGTCGCCTCCCGGCGCCGTATGGTTGCCTGTCCAGCGCCGCGGCTCCGTCCGTTCCGCGCCACGGAGTAGCCTCGCCGCCATGTATGCGATCACGATCCCCGAACCCGGTGGCCCCGAGGCGCTCGTATGGGCCGAGGTGCCCGATCCGGTAGCCGGCGAAGGCGAGGTCCTCGTCGATGTCGCGTCCAGCGCGGTCAATCGCGCCGATGTGCTGCAGCGGCAGGGGTTCTACAACCCGCCGTCCGGTGCTTCCCCGTACCCGGGCCTGGAGTGCGCCGGCCGTGTCTCGGCGATCGGGCCCGGCGTCAGCGGCTGGTCGGTCGGCGACGAGGTGTGTGCACTGCTCGCCGGTGGCGGTTACGCGGAGAAGGTCGCCGTACCCGCCGGGCAGCTGCTGCCCGTACCGGACGGAGTCGACCTGACGCTGTCGGCGGCACTGCCCGAGGTGACGTCCACGGTCTGGTCGAACGTGTTCATGGTGGCCCATCTGCGCCCCGGCGAGACGCTGTTGGTGCATGGCGGGTCCAGCGGCATCGGCACGATGGCGATCCAGCTCGCCAAGGCCGTGGGCGCACGGGTCGCGGTCACCGCGGGCGGACCGGAGAAGCTGGCGCGCTGCGCGGAGCTGGGCGCCGACATCCTGATCGACTACCGGGAGCAGGACTTCGTCGAGGAGCTGCGCAAGGCGACGGACGGCGCCGGTGCGGACGTCATCCTCGACATCGTCGGCGCGAAGTACCTGGACCGGAACGTGAAGGCACTCGCCGTCAACGGCCGGCTGGCCATCATCGGCCTCCAGGGCGGCGTCAAGGGTGAGCTGAATCTGAGCGCCCTGCTGAACAAGCGGGCCGCCATCACCGCGACCTCACTGCGCGGCCGTCCGCTCGCCGAGAAGGCCGCCATCGTCGCCGCCGTACGCGAACATGTCTGGCCGCTGATCGCCGACGGTGTCGTACGGCCGGTCGTGGACCGCACGCTGCCGATGTCCGAGGCCGCCGAGGCCCACCGGGTGCTGGAGTCCAGCGCGCACATCGGGAAGGTGCTTCTGCGGACACCCGCGGGCTGACCCCCGCCCGCTGCCCCGTCACCGGGACGCCCGCTGCCCCGTCACCGGGACGCCCCCTGACCCGCGACCGGGACGCACGGCACACAACTGGGCCCGGCACACAGGTCGTCGACCATGCGTGCCGGGCCTTGGCGTTGCTACGTCATCGAAACGTACGGACCAGAGTGCCGCACGGACCGGAGTGGCGTACCGACTACAGATATGGCCCGGACCGGATGGCCCCGTGCTGGTCCCCGCTGCCGTCCTCGTCCTCGTGGCCACTCCCCGGCGGAAGGGCGCGGCGCATCTGCTCCAACTGGGCCCGCGCCGCCATCTGCTGGGCGAACAGCGCCGTCTGGATGCCGTGGAAGAGGCCCTCCAGCCAGCCCACCAACTGGGCCTGCGCGATCCGGAGTTCTGCCTCGGAGGGCACCGACTCCTCGGTGAACGG
This sequence comes from Streptomyces sp. NPDC057543, assembly GCF_042801895.1. Taxonomy (NCBI): domain Bacteria; kingdom Bacillati; phylum Actinomycetota; class Actinomycetes; order Kitasatosporales; family Streptomycetaceae; genus Streptomyces; species Streptomyces sp. NPDC057543. The sequence continues at coordinate 87,090 of NZ_JBHVFF010000001.1, forward strand.
CAGGGAGAGCCGCTCCAGCTCCTCCACCAGTTCCGGCGCGAGGCCGTCCTCCAACTCCTTCACGGAGCTCGCGTGGATCTCCTTGAGCCTGACCCGGCTCGCCTCGTCGAGAGGAGCAGCCCTGACCTCCTCCAGGAGCTGCTTGATCATGCTGCCGATGCGCATGACTTTCGCGGGCTGTTCGACCATCTCCGTCACCGGGACCTCACGCGACTCGTCGTCAGTGCCACCGCCGCCGATCGCCATGCCGTCCTGCCCCACCACGAGGACTTGGGGGTGCTCCTGCGACCGTTCATTCCTCGGCATCTCCATGGCGTCATTGTCTCGCACACCTGCCGTACAACACCGTGGTGCCCCCGCAAACGGTTGATCCACCGTTTACAGGGGCACCAAATCAGCCGGTCAGGCCACTCGTCGCGTCGCCCGCGTGATCACCCCGCCCGCCGTGCCAGCACCAGGCGCGACCGCGTGAAAGCCGCCGCGAGTACCCCGGCCAGCAGCGGAACGCACACGACGAGCAGACCGATGGTCGCCCAGGGCAGCACGATCGGCGTGTACGCCGACTGTGTGGGGTCCAGGCGCATCTGCTTCAGCGCTTCCCGCAGGTCGATGAGACGCAGCGCCACCGCGGGCACCAGACCTGCCAGTGTGCCGAGCACCACACCCGTGAGCGCCACCACCACGCACTGGAAGCCGGACAGCCTCCGCCGCACGCCCGGAGGGGCACCCACTGCGCTGAGGGTATTGAGATCGGCCTCCGCGTCCGCCTTGGCGAGGCCCGTCGTGATCGCGGCAGCGCCCAGCGTCACTATGCCGGCGAATAGGGTCAGGATCAGCAGTACGGTGTTGTCCTCCTGGCCGGGGCCGTGATCGGACTGCACCCATAGTCCGCCGCCGGTCTGCGCGATGGCACCGGAAACCCGCTGGTCCTCGGCGTTCGTCGGGGCGTGGGAGACGGCATACACGCTTCCGGCCACCCTGGTGTGCAGGCCGAGCCGCTCCGCGGTCCGCTCCGGAAGGATCATGCGGATTCCGGGGGTGGCGGCGTACTTGGCGGGGGCCACGTACACCTTCAGCTTGTCCACGGTGGTCCGCGCCTTGCCCGGGTGCTGCTTCCAGTTCTTCTTGTCCTTCTCGTTGTATTGGTGGACCGACTTGATGGTCACCTCGCCGTTCTCCGCGTACACCGGGTTGAGGAGTACCGGTGTGCCCGCGGCCAGCGCCTCGGCGGCCGCGGGGTCGTCGAGCTTCACATACGTGTCGAGCAGGGCCGCGTCCGCGACGACGATGTTGCTCTCGTCCGTGTTGAAGACACCGGATGTCATCAGGTCGGTCAGGCAGGCGGGGGAACGCACCAGTTTCTTGTGCTCGTCGGCGGAGAGTCGCGCGGCAAGTTCCTTGGCCCCCTTGCGGGTGAGCGGACAACTGTGTGCTTTGCCACTGGGCTTGACCAGTTCCAGCGTGCCGCAGTGGTTCTCCTCGTAGGAGTTGCAGTCGCTGCCCGCCCAGACCCGTCGGAAGTCCGCGTGTCCGCCGGTGACGGCCATGTTCCGCTCCACGGCCGTCCGAGCCAGCGGGAGCCGCTCGGCCGACTCCTCGCCGAAGGACGAGACGACGATGGTTCCCTCGGTGAGCAAGGGGGTGTAGTTGTACTCGTACTCGGCCGAGTAGCTGGACATGTAGGTGGCGATGCCCACCGAACCCGCGACGGCCGCCATCACCGCGGCGACGGCGGGAGCGGTACGGCCACGGTTGCGGGCGGCGTCGCGCAGCGCCATCCGGGGCGAGAGAGGCAGCCTCCTGCCGAGCCGCCCGAGGAAGCCGACGATCACCGGGATGCAGGCGAGCAGACCGAGTTCGGCGACGATCGATCCGCCGGCGACCAGTGTCGAATCCCCGCTGGTACCGCCGTAGAGGGCGACCGCGCCACCGAGCGCAAGCACGCAGGCGCCCAGGACGGGCAGCAGCCGGGAGGAGCGGCGGACGCCGCGCCGGCCGGTCAGCGACTCCAGTACCGACTGCCGGCTCGCCACGATCGCCGGGGCGAACGCCGCCAACAAGCCGGTGATCAGGCCGATCGCGGCGATGACCAGCAACTCCAGCGGCAGCATCGTCAGAGAGCCGAACCGGTGTCCGGCCCAGTTCTCGATCACGGGCTGGAAAGCCGCGGTGAGTCCGAGGCCCACCACGACACCCGTCACCGCTCCTATGCCACCGAGCACCAGACCGCCACCGAGCACCACGGCCCTGACGTGGCGCCTGTCTCCGCCGCAGGTGCCGACGAGGCCGAGCTGACGGCGGGAACGTCGTGCACCGACCGCGAAGGCCGGTCCGGCGAGCAGCACGATCTCCAGGACCGCCATGGCGATCACGGTGACGAGTGCCGTGCTGAGCTCTCCGGAGCCGCTGTCGGCGATGTGGGGGTTCCTGGCCATCAGCGGGATCTCGGAGTCCGGCGGTGGGTCGAGGGCGACCTGCCGGGACGTGACGAGCACGCCCGACTTATTGGCCGCCATGACGTGCGGCCAGGTCACGCCGATCCCTGCGGGGCCTTTGACCAGCCAGTCCATGGACCCGGCGTTCGGCGGAAGCACCTTCTTGTCCCGGTCGGCCTCGGCCTTCCACGGAGCGATGACCGCACCGGGGTCGGCGTAGAGCGCTTCGGTCTTCAGCTCGCTGGGCAGCTCGACCACACCGGTGATGGTGTACGTCCGGCCGGAGTTGCGCACGGTGGTGGTCGAACCAACGTGCAGACCGGTCGCCTTCATGAACGGCTCCGTGGCGGCCATCTCGCCCTTGCCGTGCGGGTAGGCGCCGCGCACGAGGTCGATCTTGCCGCGGGCCATCGCGTCCGACGTCCGGATCTCGACGATGTCGGTGTTCGTGACGCCGTACCGGGTGGTGACACTCGCAGGGACGGACTGGACGCTGATCGCCCGCGAACCCTTGGGGAACGTCGTCCTGATGTCGACCGGGTCGCCGTCCTCCACGGGCGGTGCGTCGTCCACGCCCATGTAGATGTTGCTCACCGCCCCATCGGGGAGCTGCTCGATGGGCCCCATCATCCCGTCGCTGAACAGCGCGTCGGCGGAGCCCATTTTGCTGGTCAGCTGCTCGGCGACGGTCGGCGTCACGCTGCGGTACGTCACATCGAGGGCCGTGACGCCGAGCACCGGTATCGCGATCATCGCGACCACCAGCGCGCTGCGGCCCTTGGCGCGCATCGCGTCGCGCCTGGCGATGCGGAGGGCGGCGCGCCACCCCGTGAAGACGCTCACTTGGCGCCCTCGGCGGCCAGCAGCGAGTCGACGTCGGCGGTGAGTGTCTGGTCGACGATCGAACCGTCCCGGAGGAACACGACCCGGTCCGCCCAGGCGGCGTACCGCGGTTCGTGCGTCACCATCACGCCGGCCGCGCCCTGGTCACAGCGGTTGCGCAGCAGTGCGAGCACGGCCTCGCCGGTCTCGGAGTCGAGTGCCCCGGTCGGTTCGTCGGCGAGCACGAGGCGCCGGTCCCCCACCAGTGCGCGAGCGATCGCGACGCGCTGCTGCTGGCCGCCCGACATCTCGTCCGGGAACCGGTCGGCGATCTCCAGGAGCTTCATCTCCTCCAGCGCCGCCCGCGCCTCCTTGCGGGCCTTGCGCACGGAGACCCCGTCGAGCTCACGCGGCAGGGCGATGTTCTCGGCGGCGGTCAGCGCCGGGATCAGGTTGTAGTCCTGGAAGACATAACCGACGCTGCGGCGGCGCAGGGCTGCGACGCCCTTGCGGCCGAGGCCGGATATGTCCTGGCCCTCGATGACGACCTGGCCGCTGGTCGCGGTGTCGAGACCGCCGGCGATGGTCAGCAAGGTCGACTTGCCGGAGCCGGAGGGGCCCATGACGGCGACGAGTTCACCGGTGTGCACGGCGAGGTTGACGCCGCGCAGGGCGTGCACCTCGGCGATGCCGGTGCCGTGGGTGCGGGTGAGCGCTCGGAGTTCGAGCACCGGTGCGTCGACCGACAGTGGTGCGTCGGACGAGGACGCGGATCGGGACGGGGCGCGTGAGGACATGGTGGGTGGTTCCCCCCTTGGAACAGGTCTGTGACCGGCGGCGGACCCGGAAGCGGTCCGTGGCCGGCACCGGGTGCGTACGCGGGCGCTCCGGAGCTTGTGCCGGGCGCCGGGTGGCGGATGCCGGGCGTCGCATGGTCCGGGTATGTGCCGGGTGTACGCGGGTGGTCGGTGGTCAGCGCCGGCCGCGTGGACGGGCGGTACGGGCAGGGGTGCGGACTGCCGGGGTGCGGCCGGTCGTACCCTCGGGTTCCGGTTCCGTGGCGGCGGCCTCGGCGAGGCGGACCAGCCGGGACTCGCAGTGGTCCAGCCAGCGGGCCTCCGCCTCCGCCTGGAAGATCAGCTGTTCCAGTACGAGCAGCCAGGCGACCTCGTCGCGGTTGGCCGGGACATCGGCGAGGGCCTGTGCCTTGAGGCGGGTGTAGTCCTGCATCGCCTTCAGGGTGTGGTGGCGCTGGGACTGGATGACGGCCCGGATGTCCACACCGGGCGCTCCGACCGCCATGGCGAGCTTGATGGCCAGCTCGTCACGGGGCGGATTGCTGCGGTTGACGGGCGTCTCGAACCACCTGCGCAGCTCGGTGCGGCCGTCGTCGGTGATGGCGTAGAGGGCGTGCCCCTGGTCGTCCTCGTCGTCCTGGACGACCAGGCCGTCGCGCTCCAGCCTGCTCAGCGTCGTGTACACCTGGCCGACGTTCAGCGGCCAGGTGGAGCCGGTGCGCGACTCGAATTCGGTGCGGAGCTGCGAGCCGTATCTGGGCCCCCGCTCCAGCAGGGCCAGTAGCCCGTGACGGATCGACATACTGAGTATGTATACCCAGTATGTCGATCGACGCAAATCCCGTCCGGGGCGTCTGCGCGCTGGTTGCAGGCCTGTGGGCGTCTCAGGTCGAGCGACGTATGCGTAACGCGAGGAAGCCCAGCCCCAGCCCTATCAGCGCGATTCCCGCGCCCAGGGACACCCGCTGCATGCGCTGTACGGCCGGCCCGTAGAGGGCTTGCGGCGCGGGCCGGCCGGGCTCGGGGGACGTGCTCGCAGCGGGTATCGCGGCGGGGACCGTCCCAGGATCGGTCGTCGCGGGCCACGTGTCGGACGCGTCGGGTACGTCGGACTGGGCGGGCTCGTCGGGTTCGGCGGCTTCGGCGGAAGAACTGTCCGCGGGTGCGAGCGGCCGTCCGGGCCGCAGCCGTCCCTCACCGGCCTCGCGCCCGGCGAGCGGGGACTGCACTTCGTGGGACGGCGACTTCGTGTCCGCGGCTGCGGCGGACGGCGGGCCGGAGGGGGAGGTCGAAGCAGAACCGGATGTGAGGGAGGAGGGCAGCGCGGGCGCCGGGGGCGCGGGGGCGGCCGAGCCGCCGTCCGGCGGGGTGGCGGTCGGCATGGCCGAGGGTTCGGCCGAAGGGGTGGCCGACTCCTTGTCCGACGGTTGGGCACCGGGGGTACTCGGGCCGGTGGTCGGGTGGGCGGAGGACGCGGCGGAGGTCCTCGCGGGAGGCGTCACCGAGTCGCTGACCGCCTCCGGCGTCCTTCCGGCGGCGCGCCGGTCCGCGTGCGCCTGGCCTGTCGCGGCCCCAAGTGCCGCGCCCGCCGAGAATATGAGGCAGACCACGCACCTCGTGGACCGCGATGGGAGGAGTCCTTGAGCCATGGGGTCAGCGTCACATGTGACGATATGTCCGGCATCTCGGATATGTGACACCCTCAGGAAATCGCCCCCGCCCGCCACTGCCGTGTACGTGCGTACCGCGCCCGTCGTGCACGCGCGAAACGAGCCCGCCGCGTACGTGTCTGCCGCGTCCGCTCAGGCCGGGTCGCCCGTCGCGATGCGGAGTTCGAAGTGGGCGCCCGTCTTGGGTACGGCGGTTCCGGGGGTCGGGAACTGGTCGATGACCTGGTCCTCCGCGTAGGCGTTCCCCGGCACCTTGATCTCCTTGATCGTCCAGCCCGCCGCGTCCGCGCACGCCTTCGCGGAGAGGATGTCCTTGTAGAGGAAGCTCGGCGCGTCGACCTTGTGCGGGTCGTCGTTGTTCTCCATGGCGTCCGTGCAGGCATCGGTCTTCATCGTCCGGTTCCGTTCCGGATCCTTGTGCTCGCTCGATGCCGACGACTCGCTCGGGGAGGCACCCTTCGTACCCGGGTCGTCCTTCAGTGCGAGCACCGTGATCAGCCCGCCTATGGCGACCAACGCGACGACGATCGAGCCGATGATCACCGGCATGTTCCGCCTGGCGTCGCCCCCGCCGGAGCCGCCCTGCGTCTGCGGCGCGATCGTGTACGGCGGCGGGGTTTGCTGCTGCATCGGGGACATGGGGGACATCGGCGCCTGGCTCTGGTACGCCGGAGCAGGCTGCGGATAGCCGTACGACGGGGCCGGGGTGGGCGCCGGGGTCGGAGCACCGTACGGGCCCGACTGGTACGGGCCCGGCTGGTACGGCATCTGGACGTTCTGCGGGGCCGGAGTGGACTGGTCGACCGGCGGGAAGACCGCCGAGCCGACGCCCGAACCGCTGTTCGCCGGGGCGCCGCCGCCCGCGACGATCACCGGGGCGCCCGTCTGCCCGCTCGCGCTCAGCACGCGCGCGATCTCGTCCTGCATCGCCGCGGCGCTGGGGAAGCGCTCGTTCGGGTTCTTCTTCAGCGCGCGGGCGACGAGCGCGTCCATCGCCGGGGTGATCGACCGGTTGATGGTGGAGGGCGCGACCGGCTCCTCCTGGACATGCGCGTACGCGATGGCGAGCGGCGAGTCCGCGTCGAAGGGGATGCGCCCGGTCAGCAGCTGGAACAGCATGATGCCGACCGAGTACAGGTCGGAGCGGGCGTCCACCCCGCGACCCAGGGCCTGCTCCGGGGAGAGGTACTGCGGGGTGCCGACGACCATGCCGGTCTGCGTCATCGAGGTGACGCCCGACTGCATGGCGCGGGCGATGCCGAAGTCCATGACCTTCACGACACCGCGCTTGGTCACCATCACATTGCCGGGCTTGATGTCGCGGTGGACCAGGCCCATCTCGTGGCTGGTGTCCAGCGCGGCCAGTACGTCGGCCGTCACCTTGAGCGCCTTGTCGGCCGGCATCGCCCCGTAGTTCCGGATGTCCGCCTGGAGTACGGAGCCGAGCGGCTGCCCCTCCACGTACTCCATGACGATGTACGGCATCAGCGCGCCGCCGAGCTCGTCCTCGCCGGTGTCGAAGACCGAGACGATGTTGGTGTGCTGCAGTTTGGCAACGGCCTGTGCCTCGCGCCGGAACCGCTCGCGGAACGACTGCTCGCGGCCCAGCTCCGTGTGGAGCGTCTTGATCGCGACCTGGCGGTCCAGAGCGGAGTCGTACGCCAGATATACGGATGCCATCCCGCCTTCGCCGAGCAGGTCGCGAAGCTGGTATCGGCCGCCGGCGACCGAACCGCCCGCGTAGCGCCCCTGAGCGCCGTGTGCGCCGTCCTGGCTCATGACTTGCTTCCCCCTCGGCGCGCGCGACTGACGCGATGATCCCTATTTACGCGCCAAGTCTGCCCGAGGGGTACGACACGTCAAGCCGGGTGCCCGTTCCGTGACCCTACGCACAAGAAGCGTCTCGGAAGCGTTACAGGATCCGCATCGAATTTGCCCGGGCGGCGCGCCGGGCGGTTGGATGACCGGTCCCTCTCGGGAACGGTGTGTCCCGCAGAGGCTGTAGCGTGACGTGGCAATGCAGCTAGACACCGTGAGAACCCGCGGACGCGCGGACAGATACGACGGCGAGGACTGATGGCACCCGATTCCGAAGCAAACGGCGGCGGAGTTTCGGATGGCACCGACTCCTGGGGCATCGGCGGCGTCGTCGGTGACGGACGTTACCGGATGACCCACCGGCTCGGCCGGGGCGGCATGGCGGAGGTCTTCGCGGCCGAGGACGTCAGGCTGGGACGTACGGTCGCGGTGAAGCTCCTGCGTTCCGATCTCGCGGAGGATCCGGTCTCCAAGGCCCGGTTCACGCGCGAGGCGCAGTCGGTCGCGGGCCTCAACCACCACGCCATCGTCGCCGTGTACGACTCCGGCGAGGACGTGGTGGGCGGCCAGACCGTCCCCTACATCGTGATGGAGCTCGTCGAGGGCCGCACCATCCGCGATCTGCTCCTCAACGCCGAGGCGCCGCCGCCCGAGCAGGCCCTGATCATCGTCTCGGGCGTGCTGGAAGCCCTCGCGTACTCGCACCAGCACGGCATCGTGCACCGTGACATCAAGCCCGCCAACGTGATCATCACGAACTCGGGCGCGGTCAAGGTGATGGACTTCGGCATCGCCCGTGCGCTGCACGGCGCGCAGTCGACGATGACGCAGACCGGCATGGTCATGGGCACGCCGCAGTACCTCTCCCCCGAGCAGGCGCTGGGCAAGGCCGTCGACCACCGCTCCGACCTCTACGCCACCGGCTGCCTGCTGTACGAACTCCTGGCGTTGCGGCCCCCGTTCACGGGTGAGACGCCGCTCTCCGTCGTATATCAGCACGTGCAGGACATTCCGGTCCCGCCGTCCGAGGTGTTGGACGCGGTGCCGCCGGAGCTGGACGGGCTGGTCATGCGCTCGCTCGCGAAGGACCCGGACGACCGGTTCCAGAGCGCCGAGGAGATGCGCGGCCTCATCCAGTACGGCCTGCAGATGCTCCAGGTGCAGGGCGGCCACACGGGCACGTGGAACACCGGCACGGTCGCGATGCACGAGGGCGGACACACCCCGGCGATGGGTATCACCGGTGGCACGATGGCGATGGGCCACCCGCAGCACGGGGACACCTCGCAGGGCCCGATCCTGCCGCCGATGAACCCCGATGACGGGGGCTACGAAGGCGGGAACGGGGGCGGGGGCGGCCGCGGCAAGCTGTGGTTGTTCGTCGTGCTCGCGCTGATCGCGATCGGGGTCGGTGTCGCCTTCGCCGTCAGCGCCGCGAAGGGCAGCGGCACGACGCACGAGAAGACGCCCGCGACGACCTCCAGTTCACCGTCCTCGCCGGAGAGTTCGCCCGAGCCGAGCGATCAGCAGAGCGAGCGCAGCCAACTTCCGGAGAACTCCACCGGCAACCAGCAGGACTCGCCTCCGCCGAAGAAGTCCTACACCCCGCCGGTCACCCCGAGCGAGTCGTCCGAGCCTCCGTCGACGGAACCGTCCACACCGAATACGGGTGGCACGGGCGACAGTGGCACGGGTACGGCCGACGGCGGTGCCGGAGGTACGGGCGACGGCAGCACCGGTACGAGCGGCGACAGCTCAGGTACGGGCGGCGACAGCGGCAGCTCGGGCACGGGCGACAGCGGCGGCACCGACACGAGTACGGGCAGTACGGGCAGCGATGCGACCGGGGGGCCCCTCGGCGGATCCGGTGGCAATCCCGTCTCGGGCGGCACCAGCCCGTGACCCCACAGCGTTCACGGCGAACTCCCACTCCGTGAACGCGCGAGGTCTCACCCCGTGAACGCCTCGCACACCGCCTCGTACTCGCGCGTCCACCAGACCGCCAGGGCCGACACCGCAGGGAACTGCGGGTCGGCCCTTCGGTCGTGCAGGCAGTATCGCCAGCGCAGTATCCAGAAGTCGTTGAGCCGCTCCCACCACACGCGGTGCACCGCCGCGGCCAGTTCCGCCGCCCCCGCCCCGGCCACCCGCCGGTAGGCCCCCGCGTACGCCCGTACCTTCTCCAGCTCCAGCTTCCCGGCCGGCTGCACGAAGAAGATCGCCGCGGCCCGCACCGCCTCTTCCGCGCGGGGCTGGACCCCCAGCCGGTCCCAGTCGAGGATCGCGGCCGGGTCCGTGCCCCGGTAGAGGACGTTCAGTGGGTGGAAATCACCGTGCACCCACCCGGTGGCCGGGACGTCGGGGGTGGGCGGCCTGCGGTCGGCGTGCTGTTCCAGCAGGGCCCGCCGCTCCAGGAGACGGTGTTCCGCCAGCTCGTCGAAGGAGTCCCGGGGACGGCGCCCGCGGGCGGCCGCCAGCAGGTCGTCGATCAGCGCGAACGTGTCGGCGGGATCGGGGCTCCGGTACCCGCCGGACCGCCCCGTGAGGCCCGCGCCCGCCTCCATGACCTGTTCGAGTCCGGTGTGCACGGCCCCGAGCAGCGCCCCGAGCCGCTGCGACTGGGCGGCGGTGAGCTGGGCGCCGGCCCGGTGCAGCCCGTCGACCCAGGGGTGCAGGGCATAGCACCGGCCGCCGATCTCCGTCACCGTGTCACCTTCGGTGTCCTCCACGGGCGGGGCGACGGGCACGCCGAGCGACTGGAGCCGCTGGGTGGCGCGGTGCTGGCGGACGATCGTGGCGCGGTCGCCGGTGGAGTCGTCGAGGTGGTGCTTGAGGAAGTAGTGGCCGCGGGTGGTGGAGACGCGGTAGCCGTGGTTGAGGAGGCCCTGGGTGACAGGTTTGCAGGTGAGGGGATCACCGGCGTCCGGGTAGCGGCGCAGCACCTCGTCCACCGGAGGAACGGGCGGACGGGGCACCGCGGAACGGGGGGCGGAGGAGCACGGCACCTCGCCGACCGGCGGAGCAGACGGAAGGGTTACAGATGAGCGCGGCACTCGCCAGATGTTAGATCACGCTGCGTTGCGGCTCGGCTGACTTGCGTGAGAGGCCCAGAGTGTGCACGGAGACGAGGTGCGGGTCGACCCCGAGGTAGGCCGGGGCGAAGGGCTCCCCGTTCATCCGGGTGGGGGCGGTGCCGAAGCGCTCCCGCTGCTCGGGGGTCGGGTGCACGATCTCGGCGGGGCCGGTGAACTGCACGGACCACAGCTCGCCGTCGTCCCCCGAGGGCGTGTTGACGTTGTCCGCCCCGTATGCCACGACCGTGCCGTCGCAGGCCTCGTGGTAGCCGAGGCCGCTGTGCATCCGCAGGACGACGCGGCCGTCGACGACGATGTGGCGGGCGATCGCCAGTATGGGGAGGGCTCGCATGCTCGTCGCCAGCCGGCCGTAGGGGACGCGGCCGAGCAGATCGAGCGCGTGGAGTTCCTCAGAGGACATGGCCTCCACTCTCCGCCACCGGGGAGACCGTAAAAAAGAGGCCGCGGCCCCAGGTGGTCCGGGACCAAAGTCCCGAAGACCACCGAGGACCACGGCCGCTCCGTGCGCGTCGGGTTCTTTCCGGCGTACGGTGCCGGCCCGCGGCCGGGGCTGTTCCGGCGCGTCGGACCGTGCGCGTTTCCGGCCGGGGCGGACCGTCCCGGCCGTTCGGACCCCGACCGGCCGCGCCCGGCAGTGTCCGGCTGCCCGGCCACGCGTCGCCGTCCCGCCCCGCCGCAGCCTCCCGCCGTCCCCCTCGTTCAGCCCTTCTCGGCCTGCAGCCTGGCCACGTACGCAGCGGCCCGCGAGCGCCGCACCCCGCCGCAGCCTCCCGCAGTCCCCCTCGTTCAGCCCTTCTCGGCCTGCAGTCTGGCCACGTACGCGGCGGCCTGCGAGCGCCGTTCCATGCCCAGTTTGGAGAGCAGGCTGGAGACATAATTCTTGATCGTCTTCTCGGCGAGGTGCAGCCGCTCGCCGATCACCCGGTTCGTCAGCCCCTCCCCGATCAGATCGAGGATCTTGCGCTCCTGATCGGTGAGACTGTCGAGCTTGTCGTCGCCCCGGCCCTTCTTCCCGTTGCGCAGCCGCTCCAGCACCTGGGCGGTCGCGACCGGGTCCAGCAGCGACTTCCCGGCTGCCACATCCCGTACAGCGCTCAGCAGTTCGTTGCCGCGGATCGCCTTCAGCACATACCCCGAGGCGCCCGCCATGATCGCGTCGAACAGTGCCTCGTCATCGGCGTACGAGGTCAGCATCAGGCATTTGATGCTGTCGTCCTGGGAACGGATCTCCCGGCAGACCTCCACCCCGCTCCCGTCCGGCAGCCGTACGTCGAGCACCGCCACGTCGGGCCGGGTCGCGGGGATACGGACCAGCGCGTCCGCCGCCGTGCCGGCCTCGCCGACGACCTCGATGTCGTCCTCGACCGAGAGCAATTCATGGACTCCGCGCCGGACGACTTCGTGGTCGTCCAGCAGAAAAACGGTGATTTTTCCTTGTTCGCGCACAAAACGCAGTCTCACACACTCGCCTCTTCCCTGCCGCCGAACGGCGGGATAACGTGCCGTTGTTCCGGCGGCCTGCAAGGCTGTTCCCAGTGCTGTGACCAGCGAGAGTTCCCGACTTTTTCGATTTACTTGGAAATCCAAGCAAAATCGCAGGTCAGATAGGGTTTCGCAGTTATGCGGCGTACTGGGTAACGTGCTTTTGGCAGGGCGCTCGCCGGGGCACCTGTCACGCCTGTTTCCCGGACCGAGCGGCACCCACCCCGTGCACGGGTACGGACACAGGCGAGCCGCACTGGCTTCCCGGCAGACCCCGGGGGCCGGACCGACGGAGGAGCACGCACGTGACCGTGGAGAGCACTGCCGCGAGCAAACCGCGACGCAGCAGTAAGCGGACCAGCGCCGTGAAAACGCCCGCTAGGACGTCCGCCAAGGTGTCCGCCAAGACGCCACAGAGTTCCGAGCCCGAGCTCGTACAGCTGCTGACGCCCGAGGGTGAGCGGGTGGAGCATCCGGACTACGGGATCGACCTGACCGCCGAAGAACTGCGCGGCCTGTACCGGGACATGGTCCTGACCCGCCGCTTCGACGCCGAGGCGACCGCCCTGCAGCGCCAGGGCGAGCTGGGCCTGTGGGCCTCGCTGCTCGGCCAGGAGGCCGCGCAGATCGGTTCCGGCCGGGCCCTGCGCGACGACGACTACGTCTTCCCGACGTACCGCGAACACGGTGTCGCCTGGTGCCGGGGCGTCGACCCGACCAATCTGCTCGGGATGTTCCGCGGTGTGAACCACGGTGGCTGGGACCCGAACAGCAACAACTTCCACCTGTACACGATCGTCATCGGCTCGCAGACCCTGCACGCCACCGGCTACGCCATGGGCGTCGCCAAGGACGGCGCGGACTCGGCCGTGATCGCGTACTTCGGCGACGGCGCGTCCAGCCAGGGAGACGTCGCCGAGTCGTTCACCTTCTCCGCGGTCTACAACGCCCCGGTCGTCTTCTTCTGCCAGAACAACCAGTGGGCGATCTCCGAGCCGACCGAGAAGCAGACCCGCGTCCCGCTCTACCAGCGCGCGCAGGGCTTCGGCTTCCCCGGAGTCCGGGTCGACGGCAACGACGTACTCGCCTGCCTGGCCGTCACCAGGTCGGCGCTGGAGCGGGCCCGCCGGGGGGAAGGGCCCACGCTCGTCGAGGCGTTCACCTACCGGATGGGCGCGCACACCACCTCCGACGACCCGACGAAGTACCGGGCGGACGAGGAGCGCGCCTCCTGGGAGGCCAAGGACCCGATCATGCGGCTGCGCACCTACCTGGAGAAGCAGGGCAGCGCCGACGAGGCGTTCTTCACCGCCCTGGACGAGGAGAGCGAGGCCCTCGGCAAGCGGGTGCGTGAGGCGGTACGGGCGATGCCCGATCCGGACCGGATGGCGATCTTCGACCACGCCTACGCCGACGGGAACCCGCTCGTCGACGAGGAGCGCGCCCAGTTCGCCGCCTACCAGGCATCGTTCGCCGACTCCGACTCCGACTCCGCCGAGGAGGGCAAGTAGCCATGGCCATGGAAAAGATGTCCATTGCGAAGGCTCTCAACGAGTCGCTGCGCAAGGCTCTCGACACCGACCCCAAGGTCCTCATCATGGGGGAGGACGTCGGCAAGCTGGGCGGCGTCTTCCGGATCACCGACGGACTCCAGAAGGACTTCGGCGAGGACCGGGTGATCGACACCCCGCTCGCCGAGTCCGGCATCGTCGGTACGGCGATCGGACTGGCCCTGCGCGGCTACCGGCCCGTCGTGGAGATCCAGTTCGACGGTTTCGTCTTCCCGGCGTACGACCAGATCGTCACGCAGCTCGCGAAGATGCACGCCCGTGCGCTCGGCAAGATCAAGCTGCCGGTCGTCGTGCGGATTCCGTACGGCGGCGGCATCGGTGCCGTCGAGCACCACAGTGAGTCCCCCGAGGCCCTGTTCGCGCACGTCGCGGGCCTGAAGGTGGTCTCGCCCTCGAACGCGAGCGACGCCTATTGGATGATGCAGCAGGCCGTCCAGAGCGACGACCCGATCATCTTCTTCGAGCCGAAGCGCCGTTACTGGGACAAGGGCGAGGTCGAGACCGACTCCATTCCCGGTCCGCTGCACCGGGCCGCGGTGGCGCGTACGGGCTCCGACCTGACGCTCGTCGCGTACGGGCCGATGGTGAAGGTCTGCCTGGAAGCGGCCGCGGCCGCCCAGGAGGAGGGCAAGTCGATCGAGGTCCTGGACCTGCGCTCGATGTCCCCGATCGACTTCGACGCCATCCAGGCCTCGGTCGAGAAGACCGGCCGGCTCGTCGTGGTCCACGAGGCGCCGGTGTTCTACGGCTCCGGGGCGGAGATCGCCGCCCGGATCACCGAGCGCTGCTTCTACCACCTGGAGGCACCGGTGCTGAGGGTCGGCGGCTACCACGCCCCGTACCCGCCGGCGCGGCTGGAGGACGAGTACCTGCCGGGTCTCGACCGGGTGCTCGACGCCGTCGACCGTTCGCTGGCGTACTGAGGACTGGGGCGTGACAACGATGACCGACACTTCCAACGCTGCTCGCTTCCGTGAGTTCAAGATGCCCGACGTGGGCGAGGGACTGACCGAGGCCGAGATCCTCAAGTGGTACGTCCAGCCCGGCGACACCGTCACCGACGGCCAGGTCGTGTGCGAGGTCGAGACGGCGAAGGCGGCCGTGGAGCTGCCGATCCCGTACGACGGGGTGGTGCACGAGCTGCGCTTCCCCGAGGGCACGACCGTCGACGTCGGCCAGGTGATCATCGCCGTGGACGTGGCCCCGGGCACCGGTGACGCGGCCCCGGCGCCCGAGCCGGCCGCGCAGCCGGAACCGGAGCCCGAGGCTCCCAAGGGCCGTCAGCCCGTCCTCGTGGGGTACGGCGTCGCCGAGACCTCCACGAAGCGGCGTGCCCGCAAGGGCACCGCGGCGCCGGCGCCCGCCGCGGCGGCCGCGATCCAGGGTGAGATGAACGGCCACGGCGCCGCGACTGTCCGGGAGAGCAGGCCGCTCGCCAAGCCGCCGGTGCGCAAGCTGGCCAAGGACCTGGGCATCGACCTGGCGACGGTCGTCCCGACCGGCGAGGGCGGGATCATCACCCGCGACGACGTGCACGCGGCGGCCACGCCCGTACCGGCCCAGGCACAGGCCCCCGTCGCGGCGGAGGCCGCGACGGTCCCCGCCCCCGAGGCACCGGCCGCTGCCGTCGCGGGCGCGCGGGAGACCCGTATCCCGGTCAAGGGCGTGCGGAAGGCGATCGCCCAGGCGATGGTCGACAGCGCCTTCACCGCGCCGCACGTCACGGAGTTCGTGACCGTCGACGTGACGCGCACGATGAAGCTGGTGGCGGAGCTCAAGGAAGACAAGGACATGGCGGGGGTCCGGGTCAACCCGCTCCTGATCATCGCCAAGGCGCTCCTCGTCGCGATCAGGCGCAACCCGGAGGTCAACTCCGCATGGGACGAGGCGAACCAGGAGATCGTGCGCAAGCACTACGTCAACCTGGGCATCGCCGCCGCCACCCCGCGCGGTCTGATCGTGCCGAACATCAAGGACGCGCACGACATGACCCTGCCGGAGCTCGCCGCGGCGCTGGGCGAGCTGGTCTCCACGGCGCGTGAGGGCAGGACGTCCCCGGCAGCCATGGCGGGCGGCACGGTGACGATCACCAATGTCGGCGTCTTCGGCGTCGACACGGGTACGCCGATCCTGAACCCGGGCGAGTCCTCGATCCTCGCGGTCGGCGCGATCAAGCTCCAGCCCTGGGTCCACAAGGGCAAGGTGAAGCCCCGTCAGGTGACCACGCTGGCCCTGTCGTTCGACCACCGTCTGATCGACGGCGAACTCGGCTCCAAGTTCCTGGCGGATGTCGCCGCGATCCTGGAGCAGCCGAAGCGGCTGATCACCTGGGCGTAGCTGTGCGAGATGGGCCCGCGCGAAGTTTGCGAGGGCCCATCGGCATGTCCGGCCCGTGCCACACGGTGAGTTCGGCGAACACGGTCCTGCCGACGGTACGCGGCTCGACGCCCCAGCGGTCCGCGCGACGATCAAGAGCCCTCGCCCGTAACACTCGTCGGGGGGGCTGGTCGGGTCGGACTGCCCCGGATCGGCGAGCAACTCCTCGGAGCGGAGGAACCGGCATCGGCTCGCCCTCTGGGACCGCACGGCACGGCAACGGTTCGCAAAGGAAATCCGCTGGTCAACGTCCCATTATGCGCCGGGAATTGGGCTGCGGAGGTCCGCTGCTAGGGTGGCCCGATGGCATCGGTCAAGAAGATCCAGATCACTTTCGACTGCGCGGATCCCGAGCGCGTCGCCCGTTTCTGGTGCGAGGTGCTGGGGTACGTCGCACCGCTGCCGCCGGAGGGGTTCGACTCCTGGGACGCCTACAACGACTCGCTGCCGCCCGAGGAGCGGGGGGCGTGGTTCGCGTGCTCCGACCCCACGGGTGAGGGCCCGCGCATGTACTTCCAGCGCGTTCCCGAAGGCAAGGTCGCCAAGAACAGGGTGCACCTCGATGTACGGGCCGGCACCGGGCTCGTGGGCGCGGAGCGTCTGGCCACGCTCGAGGCCGAACGCGATCGGCTGGTCGCGCTCGGCGCGGTGTGCGTGAACGTGCTGTACGCCGATGACAAGAACGAGTCGTGCATCGTGATGCAGGACATCGAGGGCAACGAGTTCTGTCTCGACTGAGCGGTCTCCGGGACGGCGACCTGGTGACCGGCACCGGGATGCCGCTGATCCGAGGCGGTGCCGAGCGCTGCACCCGGTCTCCCTGAACGTCGTCCGCAAGCCGCGGTGGGAGGCCCGCACCAGGTCACGGTCACGGTGTGGCGGCTCCGGTGGGTTCTCCATGGCGCGAGCGTGGACGAGCCGGCTTCCCCTGCTCCGTACCGGTGCAGCCCGCTCTGCGGGCAGGGGAATGCGAAAGGGGCCCCGCACCGCGCGGGGCCCCTCTGCGACGTGTCGCCGTGATCGGCCGGACTACTTCTTGAAGCCGTAGTCCATGATCTTCTTCATGTCGGCGGTGCGGGTGGTCGCGTTGGTGGAGGCGAGCACCGTGCCGATGACCGTCTTGCCGTTGCGGGTCGCGGCGAAGACCAGGCAGTACTTGGCCGTCGGGCCGGAACCGGTCTTCACGCCGATGGCGCCGCTGTAGCTGCTGAGCATCGCGTTGGTGTTGGACCACGACATGTAGCGGTAGCCACCACTCTTCGTGGTGACCTTCTGCTTGGTCGACTTGGTCTTCACGACCGTGCGGAACGTGGAACTCTTCATCGCGTTGCTCGCGAGCTTCGTCAGATCGCGCGGCGTCGAGTAGTTCGAGCCGTTCCCTATGCCGTCGAACGAGTCGAAGTGGGTGTTCGTCATTCCCAGGGACTTGGCCTGGGCGTTCATCTTGCCGATGAACGACTTCACGCGGGCCGCGCGGGTGGTGCCGGAGCCGAACTTGTCGGCCAGCGCGTACGCGGCGTCGCAGCCGGACGGCAGCATCAGGCCGTACAGCAGTTGGCGGACGGTGACCTTGTCACCCACGATCAGGCGGGCGGACGAGGCGCCCTTGGAGACGATGTAGTCGCTGTACGCCTTCTGGATCGTGACCTTGGAATCCAGGTTGAGATTCTTCTGTGCCAGGACGACCTTGGCCGTCATGATCTTGGTGGTGGAACCGGTGGAGCGACGGGTGTCCGCGGCCTTGGAGTACAGGGTCTTCGCGGTGCCGTCGTTCATCACGTAACCGCCCTTGGCGGTGATCGTGGGGGTAGGCAGTGTCGCGGCCTGCGCCGTGGAGGCGAACGCGCTTCCCGCGATGACAGCACCCGCGGTGAGGGCCACGGTGGCAGCGGCCGAAACGCGGTTTATGCCCTTGATGCCGATTTTCAACTTGAACGCTCCAAATGCCCCTGGAATGCGGCCTCATAAGGGTGCCGCTCGGTAATGAGACTCATGAGACCCAGGGAAGGATGTGCTGAATCCTGGGGTAATTCCGGGGCTGCGGGTGGTTCAGGGCATGGGCCGGCGCGCCGTTCGGCGCGGCTTCGCCGGATCCGGGCACCGTCGCTCCTGTATGCGACGTCGTTGATGTCGATCGCGTCACGCCGTGCGGGTGACCGTCCCGCTCCATCGGCCGGTTCCGGCGCGGTCGGCCGAGGTTTCGCCGTCCAGATTCCGGACGAGTGTCATCATGCACGCATCTTGTATCTATGCTGTGTACATGCCTGCCGCACCCCCAGCCGTGAAGCCCCGTGTGAAGTCCGCCGAGAAGTCTTCCGTCAAGCAGCCCCCCGCCGCCGAGCGCGTCTACGCCCATGTCAAGGAAGCCGTCCTGGACCGTCGCTACGAGGGCGGCACTCTCCTCACCGAGGGCGGTCTCGCGGAGGCCGTCGGAGTCTCCCGTACGCCCGTGCGTGAGGCGCTGCTGCGGCTGGAGGTCGAGGGGCTGATCAAGCTGTATCCGAAGAAGGGGGCTCTCGTGCTCGCCGTCTCCGCCCAGGAAATCGCGGACGTGGTGGAGACCCGGCTGCTGGTCGAGGAGTTCGCGGCCCGCAAGGCCGTGCCCGCCTCCTCTCAGTTGATCAGGCGGCTCGAAGAGCTTCTCGATGAGCAGCGGCAGTTGGCGGAGGCGGGGGACCTGGCCGCGGTGTCCGTGAAGGACCGCTGCTTCCACGCCGAGATCGTGCGCAACGCGGGCAACGACATCCTCTCGCGCCTCTACGACCAGCTGCGCGACCGGCAGTTGAGGATGGGCGTGGCCGTGATGGAGGCGCACCCGGGGAGGATCGCCGCGAACATCACCGAGCACGGTGAGCTGCTGGAGGCCATCAGGTCCGGCGACGCGGACGGCGCCGCGCAGGTCGTGCGGCGTCATGTCAGCCGGGTCAAGGTGCTCGTCAGGGGTGAGGACCGATGAGTTCCGCCGCGCCCACCCTGTCCCTGCCCGGTGATCCGCCCGGAGGCCGGCGGGCCGTGTGGGTCTGGGGCATCGGTGTCGCCGTCTACTTCGTCGCCATCATCTTCCGCACCAGCCTGGGTGTCGCCGGACTCGATGCCGCCGACCGGTTCCACGTCAACGCCTCCGCGCTCTCCACGTTCTCCATCCTTCAGCTGCTCGTCTACGCGGGCATGCAAATACCTGTCGGCCTGATGGTCGACCGGCTCGGCACCAAGAAGGTCCTCACCCTCGGGGCCGTCCTGTTCACCCTGGGGCAGCTGGGTTTCGCGCTCTCCCCCTCGTACGGCATGGCGCTGGCGTCCAGGGCGCTGCTCGGCTGCGGCGACGCGATGACGTTCATCAGTGTGCTGCGGCTCGGCGCCCGCTGGTTCCCGGCGCGACGCGGTCCGCTGATCGGGCAGGTGGCCGCGCTCTTCGGAATGGCGGGCAACCTCGTCTCGACGCTCTTCATCGCGCGGGCCCTGCACGGATTCGGCTGGACCACCACCTTCGTCGGCAGCTCCGCCGCCGGGGTTCTCGTCCTCGTACTCCTTCTGCTGTTCCTGAAGGACCACCCCGAGGGCCACGAGCCGCCGCCCGCCGAGCACGCGGGCGCCGCCTACGTACGCCGGCAGATCGCCGCCGCCTGGCGGGAGCCCGGCACCCGGCTCGGTATGTGGGTGCACTTCACCACGCAGTTCCCGGCAATGGTGTTCCTGCTGCTGTGGGGCCTGCCGTTCCTCGTGGAGGCGCAAGGGCTGAGCCGGTCCACGGCCGGTGAGCTGCTCACCCTGGTGGTGCTCTCCAACATGGCGTTCGGGCTGGTCTACGGGCAGATCATCGCCCGCCACCACGCGGCCCGCGCCCCGCTGGCCCTCGGAACGGTCACGGTGACGGCCCTGCTCTGGGCGTCGACCATCTTCTACCCGGGCGAACACGCGCCGATGTGGCTGCTGATCGTCCTGTGCGCGGTGCTCGGCGCGTGCGGTCCCGCCTCGATGATCGGCTTCGACTTCGCACGGCCCGCCAACCCGCCGGAGCGCCAGGGCACCGCGTCGGGCATCGTCAACATGGGCGGCTTCATCGCCTCGATGACGACGCTGTTCGCCGTCGGCGTGCTGCTGGACGCGACCGGGGGCAACTACCGGATCGCTTTCGCCTCGGTCTTCGTGCTGGAGGCGCTCGGCGTCGTACAGATTCTGCGACTGCACTCCCGGGCCACGCACCGCGAGCGGGACCACCATGTGATCAGCCGCGTGGAGGCCGTGCACGTACCCGCGTGACGCGCCTGTCGCGCCGGATCGGCGGCGCGCCCGTCCTCGCACGACGGGCGCCGCCGATCACCGGGGCGCGGCGCCGGGGCGCTACGGCGTCACGGCGAAGTTCTGCAGGATCGCCGCCGCCAGGTCCGGGTCGCCCTCGATCTTGATCCGGTCCGCGACCGCGGCCGCGCGCACCCGTCCGCAGGCGAGGCGGTAGTAGGTCTCCCAGTCCATCGCCAGCGTCACCGCGGGCCCGAGCGACGGCGATCCGTCCACCGAGCCGTGGCCCTCCGCGTCGACCCTGACCGTGCGCAGGAACTCCAGCGCCCCGTGCACATCGAGCACGATCGCCGAATTGGCCGGCGCGCCCGCGTCCTTGGCGACCACCTTCGGGAGTGCGGCGAGCAGGGTGTCCCGGACGACGGTGGCGCCGGGGGAGTCCAGATTGCCGGGCCGCCCCAGCGTCGTCCGCAGGTCCTGCTCATGCACCCAGACGTCGAAGGCCCGCATCCGCAGCGCCAGTTCGAGGGTCTGCTCGGCGCCCAGCGGCGCCCGGACCATGGTCTCGGGGGCACGGGTCTCGTTGCGCAGCTGACGTGCGCGGCGGATGATCGTGTACTCCAGCTCGGAGGTCATCTCCGGCGCGGTGTGGTGACGCCGCACATCGACCTGCATCTCCATGTAGCGCGCGAAGTCGCTCTGCACGTGGAAGAGATCGCGCGGCAGCGTATGGATCGGACGCGGGTCGCCGAGCTGCTCGCTCTCCATGCCGATGATGTGCGAGACGATGTCACGCACCGACCAGTTGGGGCACGGTGTACGGCTGTTCCACTCTCCCTCGGCGAGCGGCTTCACCAGCTCGGCTATCGACTCGATGGAGTGGGTCCAGGCATCGGCGTAGGTCTGGAGGCTGGGATGGACGGTCACGGGACCCCTCGTGCGGTTCTGCGGTGCATGGGCTGGAGTGCTGGGCGCGGGCGGCGGACTGCGTGGGAGGTTCGGTCGCTAAGTTACGCTGCGAGCAGGCACCCCGGCAGTGCTTTCGTGTGACGATCGTAGGCCCGTGTTGACGGCTCGAATGCCAGGACGGTGGTAGTGTGCGCGCCTCCCTCATCCAGATCGCAGTAGACCCGGACGAATCGGTCAATTCCCGTAGGCAGCGCGCGGCTTCGCTGATCGCGGACCAGCGCGGTGCGGATCTGGTGGTTCTACCAGAGCTCTGGCCGGTCGGTGCCTTCGCGTACACCTCCTTCGCCGACGAGGCCGAACCGCTCCAGGGGCCCACCCACGACATCATGGCCAAGGCCGCGGCCGACGCCGGGGTCTGGCTGCACGCGGGCTCCTTCGTCGAGCGCGCCGTCGACGGCACCCTCTACAACACGGCGCTCGTCTTCACGCCCGAGGGTGAGCGGGCCGCCGCGTACCGCAAGGTCCACCGCTTCGGCTTCGACCAGGGTGAGGCGGTCATGATGGGCGCCGGCGAGGACCTCGTCACGGTCGCCCTGCCGCAGACCACCCTGGGCCTCGCCACCTGTTACGACCTGCGCTTCCCGGAAATGTTCCGCGGCCTGGTCGACGCGGGCGCCGAGACGCTGATCGTCGCGGCGGGCTGGCCCGAGCGCCGCCGCGCCCACTGGACGCTGCTGGCCCGGGCCCGTGCCGTCGAGAACCAGTCGTACGTCCTGGCCGTCGGCACCGCGGGCACCCACGCCGGAATCCAGCAGGCCGGACACAGCATCGTCGTCGACCCGTGGGGCGAGGTGCTTGCGGAGGCGGGTGCCGATGAGGAGGTGCTGAGCGTGGAGTTCGACCCGGCGAAGGTCGCCGCCACGCGCGAGCAGTTCCCGGCGCTCAAGGACCGGCGGCTGGGACTGGCACCGCCCGAGACGGGCGAGTAGTCACGTTTCACGTGAAACCGGGTTCGATGCCATCGCCGGACCCACCCGCTGGTCGTTCTGCCCTCAATCTCCCCCATGGCCTTAAGGGCGTGGGGGACTCTCTCGACGGGCTTGATCTTCGAGCTCGTCAGTCCTCGTGCTCCTTGTCGGCGAGCACGATGACGCACACTGATACGGCGATGAGCAGTGCCGTGTCGGCGTCCTCCCGTACGACGTCGATGCCGTACGTGTCCCGGACGGTCAGCCACCGCCGCGAGATCTGGGCCAGCAGTTCCCCGTCGTAGTCGACGGCGAACTCGCGGTCCAGGATCTTGCCGCTGACATCGAGCTCGGTACCGTCCACCAGCGTGACCCGGTAGTGGTTGCGCAGCAGCGACAGCCGCTTGCGCTGGACCTTGGCGAGCTGCTCGCCGTCCCGCTCGATGAGCATCGTGTCGCGCAGGCTGAGCAGCTTCTGCCGGATCTCGACCAGGATCCGGCCCTGCGCGTCCTTCAGCTCGAAGGTGTCACGCACCCGCATGGCCTTGCCGTCGACGAGGAAGACCTTGCGACCGTCCGCGTCCTCGATCCAGTAGTCGTCGCCTACAGCGAAGAGCCGTTCACGCACCAGGAATCTCATGGCTCACAGGTTCCCCCAGAACCGCCCGGAATACGTGGACCCTCCGGAATGCGTGCGGGCCATGGTGCTGTTGACTGTCCACATGGGAACACGTGCGCGCGTCCGGGCCCCCGAGCTGATCGGCAAGGGCGGCTGGCTCAATACAGGCGACCAGCAGTACACCCTCGCTGACCTGCGAGGGCGCATTGTGATCCTGGATTTTTGGACCTTCTGCTGTGTGAACTGTCTCCATGTTCTCGATGAGCTGCGTGAACTGGAGGAGAAGCACCGCGACACGGTCGTGATCATCGGTGTGCACTCGCCGAAGTTCGTCCACGAGGCCGAGCACCAGGCAGTCGTCGACGCCGTCGAGCGGTACGAGGTCCACCACCCGGTCCTCGACGACCCGGAGCTGGCGACCTGGAAGCAGTACGCCGTACGTGCCTGGCCCACGCTCGTCGTCATCGACCCGGAGGGCTACGTCGTCGCCCAGCACGCGGGCGAGGGCCATGCGCACGCCATCGAGAAGCTGGTCGAGGAGCTGGAGACCGAGCACGGGGCGACGGGCACGCTGCGCCGCGGCGACGGCCCGTACGTCGCGCCCGAGCCGGTCGCCACGCATCTGCGGTTCCCCGGCAAGGCCCTGCTCCTGCCGGACGGCGGCTTCCTCGTCTCCGACACCACCCGGCACCGCCTGGTCGAGATCGAACATGACGGTGAAACGGTTCGCCGTCACGTCGGAACAGGGGACAGGGGGTTCACCGACGGCGGGCCCGACGAGGTCCGGTTCTCCGAGCCGCAGGGGCTCGCCGTGCTGCCCGACGGCCGGATCGCGGTGGCCGACACCGTCAATCACGCGATTCGCGCCCTCGACCTCGCCACCGGGGCGACGACGACCCTCGCCGGCACCGGCCGTCAGTGGTGGCAGGGCTCACCGACGTCGGGCCCGGCCCGCGAGGTCGACCTGTCCTCCCCCTGGGACGTCGCGTGGTTCGCGGACCGACTGTGGATCGCCATGGCGGGCGTGCACCAGCTGTGGACGTACGACCCCGCGACGGGGACCGTGCGGGTCGCCGCGGGTACGACCAACGAGGGCCTGGTCGACGGGCCGGCCGACGAGGCGTGGTTCGCCCAGCCGTCCGGCCTCGCGACGTCGGCCGACGGGGAGCGGCTGTGGGTCGCCGACTCGGAGACGTCTGCCCTGCGGTACGTCGAGCGGGACGGCACCGGCTTCGTCGTCCGTACGGCCGTCGGCACCGGTCTCTTCGACTTCGGACACCGCGACGGCGTGGCGGAGCAGGCGCTGTTCCAGCACCCGCTGGGCGTGACCGCGCTGCCCGACGGATCCGTCGCCGTCTGCGACACGTACAACCACGCGCTGCGGCGCTACGACCCCGTGAGCGGCGAGGTCACCACCCTGGCGACGGATCTGCGCGAGCCCAGTGACGCCGTCCTGACCGACGGCGATCTCGTCGTCGTCGAGTCCGCCCGGCACCGGCTGACCCGGCTGCGGCTT
This sequence comes from Streptomyces sp. NPDC057543, assembly GCF_042801895.1. Taxonomy (NCBI): domain Bacteria; kingdom Bacillati; phylum Actinomycetota; class Actinomycetes; order Kitasatosporales; family Streptomycetaceae; genus Streptomyces; species Streptomyces sp. NPDC057543. The sequence goes on from NZ_JBHVFF010000001.1 coordinate 111,407, forward strand.
CCGGAGGAGGCCGTACGCGTCGCCGGCCAGGCACACCACACGCAGCGCGCGGCCACCGAGGTCGCCCCGGGCACGCTCCGCCTCGATGTGGTCTTCCAGGCGCCCGCCGGGCAGAAGCTGGACACCCGGTACGGTCCCTCGACCCGGCTGCTGGTCTCGGCGACCCCGCCGGAGCTGCTGGCACAGGGCGCCGGTCCGGGCACCGATCTCTTCCGCGACCTGGTGCTGGCCGACGGCGTCACCGAGGGGGTCCTGCACGTGTCCGCGATGGCGGCGTCGTGCGACGACGACCCGGCGAACGAATACCCGGCCTGCCATGTCCACCAGCAGGACTGGGGCGTCCCCGTCCGCGTGACCGCGGAGGGAACGCCCCGGCTGCCGCTGGTGCTGGCAGGGATGGACGAGCAGGCCTGACGGCGGGCGGAGCCCCGGACACGGAGGGCCTTCTGCGCCGGGTGCGGTGCGTGCGGTAGGGGCCGCGTCCCGCGGGGCTCGTCGTACGGCCCGGCTCAGCGGGTCAGGAGGTGCCCGCCTGCTTCATGGAGCTCACCGCTTCGGCGACCGTGCTCCGGTACAGGCCGAGCTTCGGGTCGCGCACCTTCACATCGGGGCCGAGCTCGAAGTTCTGCGTCTGCGCGTTGGGCATGTGGTCACCGTCGGCGAGCACGTTCATCTCGTCGATCCAGGTCAGGCCGTTCGCACCGCTCGGGTTGAGGTCGATCACGGCGATGGCGGCCGTCTTGGGCTTGACCGGGTACGCGGGTGCGCCGCCCAGGCCGCCGGGAACGGTCGGCTGGATGTCGGAGCTGTGGTCCGAGGCCTTCGCGGCGCCCAGGCTGACCCGCGGGAAGTAGCTCAGACCGCAGGAGTTCGCGCCGACGTTGTTGACCTCGATCACCTGCTGGGTGGCCGAGCCCTCGCGGGGGTACACGCGCACCGACAGGTCCCCGCTCTTGCACGGGTGCTTGTAGGCGTAGCTGTCGCTGGTGTCGCCGCCCGTCTCGGCGCTGCCGTTGGACGTGCCGGTCTTCGAGGTGCCCGTCCTCGAGGTGCCCGTCTTCGTGGCTCCGGTGTTCTGCCCGGCACCGTCGGTCTTCTCGGCGCCCGTGGTCGTCGCGTCGGTGGCGTCCGTCGAGGCAGCAGCCGCTGCGGCGTCGCCCGCCGGGCCGGCGGACTTCGTACCGGAGCCGTCCCCGCCGCACGCGGTCAGGGCCAGGGCGAGCACCGCGGTGGTCGCGGCGGCGAGGACGGTGGTGCGGTTGCGGAGCGTACTCATGGAATTTCCCCCGAGTGTGACGGTGCGGCGGACGCCTGGTCATTGGCGAACGCCCCTGACCTGCTGACATGTATGACTCTGGGGTGTGCCGCTCATGTTCTGCTGGCGTCCCGCTGACGTCCCGCTGACGTCCGGGACCGGCACTCTCACGTCTCTGTCCGGACGTGCGGCTCAGGCGTCGTCAGCGAGCCGCCGGACCGCCTCTTCGTACCGTTTGCGGTACTCCGTCCGTGCCGTGACGCGCAGCAGCGCTTCGAGGGCCCGGACCGCGCCCTCGTCGTAACCGGCGGCTTCCGCCTCCGCCGCCGCCAGGTCCAGCAGCCGGATGCCGTCGTCCTCCTCGCCGAGTGCCAGCCGGGCCTCGCCGCTGACGATCAGCAGCAGCACCCGGCGTGCGGCCTCCTCGTGCTCGGGCCCGAGGTCGAGTGCCGTCCGGGCGGAGCGGAGGGCGTCCTGCGGGCGGTCGGCGGTGAGCTGCATCCGGGCGAGGTGCTGCAGGGCGAGCATCTCGGTGTGCGCGTCGCATTCCTCGCGGGCCAGGCCGACGGCCCGTTCGCAGCCCTCCAGTGCCAGGTCGAGCCCGCCCTGTTCGGCCTGGACGATGGCCAGGTTGATCAGCGCGGTCGCCTCGCCGAGCCGGTCTCCGGCCTGCCGGGCGAGGGCGGGCGAGCGCTCCAGCAGGGCGACGGCCTCGGCGCTCCTGCCCTCCTCGGTCAGCACCCAGCCCAGCAGATTGATCACTCGCGACTCGGCGTACGGATCGTTCTCGGTGCGGGCGGAGTCCAGGGCCAGTTCCAGCAGCGGGGCCCAGCTGTCCCGGACCCGCCACACCACCCGCGGCCACTGGAGCAGGATGATCCGCCAGGCCCGGTCGTCGAGCCCGGCGGTCCGGGCCGCGACGGCGGCCAGGGCCAGATCGTCGCGTTCGGCGGCCAGCCAGCTCATCGCCGCCGCCCGGTCGGTGAAGTCCCGGACTGCGGCGGGGCGGTGGTAGCCGTCCGGCAGGACGAAGCAGGGCTCGCCGCCGGGTTCGGCCGTGTCGGCGGCGGCGAGCGCGGTGGCTATGTAGTGGTCGAGGACGCCGACGAGGGCCTCGGGTCCGGCCGCGGGGTCCAGGCCGCGGGCGTAGAGACGGACCAGATCGTGCAGCATCCAGCGACCGGGTGCCCTCTCGGTGACGAGGTGGGCGGTGGCGAGCCGTTCCAGCGCCGCGGCGGCGGTGACCGGGTCCGTGCCGGCGAGTGCGGCGGCGGTGTACGGGTCGAAGTGGCTTCCGGGATGGTGGCCGAGCCGGGTGAACTGGTGGACGGCGTCCGGCGGAAGCTGTTGCACGGTCAGCCGCAGCGAGGCCGAGACACCGGTGTCGTCCACGTCGAGGTACGTCAGCCTGCTGCGTTCGTCGGCCAGTTCGTCGGCCAGCCCGGCCAGCGTCCGCTGCGGGCGTCCCGCCAGCCGCGCCGCGGTGACGCGCAGGGCGAGCGGCAGTCCTCCGCAGAGTCCGGCGAGCCGACGGGCGGCCACGGGTTCGGCGAGGACCCGTTCCTCGCCGAGCACACCGGCCAGCAGGGCCGTGCCGTCCTGCGGTTCGAGTACGTCGAGCGGGACGGGGCGGGCGGCGTCCGAGGCGATGAGGCCTTCCAGCCGGTGCCGGCTGGTGACCAGCGTGACGCAGTCGGTGCCGCCCGGCAGCAGGGGCCTGACGGTGGCGGAGTCGCGGGCGTTGTCGAGGACGACGAGCAGCCGGCGCCGGTCGGTCAGGGAACGGAAGAGAGCCGCCGCGGCGGGCACGGACTCGGGGACGCGGCGCGGTGCGACGCCGAGCGCCAGCAGGAACTCGCGCAGGACCTCGATCAGCGCGGGCTCTCCGCTGTCGCTGAACCCACGCAAGTCGGCGAAGAGCCGTCCGTCCGGGAAGGCGGCGGGGTTGCGGTGCGCCCACTGCAGGGCCAGCGCGGTCTTTCCCACGCCGGCCGGTCCGGTGACCAGACAGACGGGTGCCTCGCCTGCCGCGGCCCGGGTGAGCGCGGCCAGTTCGGGGACCCGGCCGTGGAACCCGCGGGGTGCGCGGGGCAGCAGATCGGTGGGGTGCGGCTCATTGATGAGGGGCGGCGGGGGGAGGGGACGGGGGGACGGCAGGGCGGGGGCGGAGTTCGCACCGGCTCCCGCTCCGTCCCCCGTACCACTGATCAAGTCGCCCGGCCGGTCGGCCGGTTCGGCCCCCGCATCCGGCCCCGCCCGACGCTCGGCCACCGGACGGGCCACGGACAGAGCCCCGTTGCTGTTGGCGATGCCCGCGCCGTTGCCGTGACCGCTCCCGCCGCCCGTGCCACTGCCGGAGCCGTTGCGTGGCCGGCCCGGACCGCGCATCGGCGCTGCCGGGCCGTCGGCCGTGTTCCGTCGGGCGTCCGGTGCGGTGTCCCGCGCGGCGTCCGGCCCGGGGTCGCCGCGCAGGATCAGCGCGTACGCATCAGCGAGCTCGTGCCCCGGGTCGACCCCCAGCTCATCGGCGAGCAGCCGCCTCGTGCGGTGGAACCAGTCCAGTGCCTCCGACTGACGACCCGCCCGGTACAGCGCCGTCATCAAGGCCGCAGCCAGCGACTCCCGCATCGGATGCGCAACCGCTTCCGCCCGTAGCACCGACGCAGCCCGGTTGTGCTCCCCCAACGTCGCGTAGGCGAGCGCCAGGTGCTCGACCGTCGCCAGCCGTGATTCCTCCAGCGAGTGCGCGGCCGCCTGGAGCGGCGGACCGGCGAACGCTCCGTTGAGTGCCGGTCCCTGCCACAGCGACAGGGCATCCTTGAGCATCAGTACGGAGTCGGCGGGGCTGCGCTGCTCCCGCGCCAGCATCAGCAGTTCCTCGAACCGCTGGGAGTCCAGCAGGGTTTCCGGTACCCGCAGCACGTACGCGTCGCCGAGCGTGATCAGTTCCACCCCGTACGCCTCCGCGTCCGCGCCCACCAGGAGGGCGCGCAGCCGGGACACATGCCCCTGGATGACGCCACGGGCGTGCAGCGGCGGGGTGTCGTCCCACAGGCAGTCCGTCAACCGGGCGATGGGGACCGGTGTGTTGGCGGACAGCAGGAGCGCGGCGAGCAGGCTGCGGCGTTTGGCGGGACCGAGTGGCAGTGGCCCGGTGAGTGTGTCGACGGAGACGGTGCCGAGCAACCGGAACTCCACGAGTGTCTCCCCTTCCGGGCGGGATACGCCCGAGGTGGGGCTCGGGACAAGTCCCAGAATATCGGGGGTTCCGAGGGGCCGACGACGGGTCACGCCCGGTCGGCGGGGCGCGACCTGCCCGGCGCCGTGGGTCAGGGGTAGCGGCGCTCGTCCTCGGACACGACCGCGGTGCTGGGCGGCACGACCATCCGGCGACGCCGCGCGATGCTCGCGTAGACGAAGACCCCGATGGTGCCGACGATCATCATGATCCAGCCGACCAGGCCGACGTTGACGGTGTCCATCTTCCAGTCGGTGGCGAAGGCCAGTATCGCCCCGGCGCCGATGAGGATGATGCATCCTCCGAGTCCCATGAATCCCGCCTCCTCGACGGCCCGGCGGTTCCGGGCCGGTGTACGGATCGCGTACCCGGCCCGGCAACGACCATGCCCGGGGCTGCGGTCGGAGCGGGGGAGACTCAGCCCGTCAGGAACGCCGTCATCGCGTTGGCCAGCAGATACGGATCGTCCGCGCCGCACAGTTCACGGGCGCTGTGCATCGACAGGATCGCGACGCCGATGTCCACGGTCTGAATGCCGTGCCGGGCGGCGGTGATCGGGCCGATCGTGGTGCCGCACGGCATCGAGTTGTTGGAGACGAACGTCTGCCACGGCACGCCCGCCTTCTCGCACGCCGCCGCGAACACGGCCCGGCCGCTGCCGTCGGTCGCGTACCGCATATTGACGTTGACCTTGAGGATCGGCCCGCCGTTGACCACCGGGTGGTGGGTCGGGTCGTGGCGCTCGGCGTAGTTGGGGTGGATCGCGTGACCGGTGTCCGAGGAGAGACAGACGGTCCCGGCGAAGGCGCGGGCACGGTCCTCGTACGTACCGCCGCGGGCGAACACCGAGCGTTCCAGGACCGTGCCGAGCAGCGGTCCGTCGGCGCCGGTGTCGGACTGCGAGCCGTTCTCCTCGTGGTCGAAGGCGGCCATGACCGGGATGTACGGAAGTTCGGCGTCCGGCTGCCCGGCGACGGCGGCGAGCGCGGCGGTCGCGGAGTGCACGGAGAGCAGGTTGTCCATCCTGGGCCCGGCCAGCAGCTCACGGTCCCGGCCCAGGTAGGCGGGCGGCTCGACGGGGTGCGGCATCAGGTCCCAGCCGGTCACGTCCTCGGCGTCGACGCCCGCCTCCTCGGCGACGAAGCGGATCAGGTCGCCCTCCTCGACGTCCCCGAGCCCCCAGATCGGCTGCATGTGCTTCTGCCGGTCGAGCTTCAGGCCGTCGGGGTTGGCGGAACGGTCCAGGTGCACGGCCAGCTGCGGTACGCGCAGGAGCGGCCGGTCGACGTTCACCAGTCGGTGCGTGCCGTCGCGCAGCGAGATCCGGCCGGCGAGACCGAGGTCCCGGTCGAGCCAGGTGTTCAGGAGCGTCCCGCCGTAGATCTCCACGGCGATCTGCCGCCAGCCGTACGCACCGGTGTCGGGCAGCGGCTTGACCCGCAGATTCGGCGAGTCGGTGTGCGCTCCGACGATCCGGTACGGGGTGTGCGCCGCGGCGCCCTCCGGCACGTACCAGGCGACGATCGCACCGCCGCGCAGGACGTACTTTCCCCCGCTGGTGCCGTCCCAGGCCGCTGTCTCGTCGACCTGCCGGAATCCGGCCTTCTCCAGCCGCTCGGCCGCGGTGGCCACGGCGTGGTAGGGGGAGGGGGAGGCCATCAGGAAGGCCATCAGGTCGTCGGTGTGACCGCGGTCGAAGCGGAGGGAGGAACTCATGTTCTTCACTTTAACGAGGCCGGACGGGCGGGATTCACCGTCGTCCGCGGGCGGTGCCGCGGGGCGCCCGCGAGGCCGGGGCGCGTGTGGGGCGGTCGGGCCCACAGCTGGTCGATGGCGGTCAGGTCGATGTCGATGTCGCACGGGGCGGAGAGCTTCAGCCGGTCGTCGTGGACACCGGTGGACACGTATTTCTTGTTGACCGGGTCCAGAAGGGATTCCGGGCCGTGCACTCGGCGTACCCAGCTGATACGACAGCGCCGCCACCCGAAATAATTTCGGGTGGCGGCGTGTGTTGACGATTCCGTACGGAGGGGCACCAGGGTCTGTCCGACCCTGATCCGCCGGACAGACCCTAGAACGCGGCCTCGTCCAGCTCCATCAGCGAGTTGTCGACGGACTCGGCGAGCGCCCGTTCGGTGGAGACGCCCGGCAGAACGTTCGCGGCGAAGAACTTCGCAGCGGCGATCTTGCCCCGGTAGAAGGCGACATCCTTCGCGGCGGCGGTCGGCAGCTTCTCGGCCGCGACGGCCGCGCCCTTGAGCAGCAGGTAGCCGACGACGACATCGCCGGAGGACATCAGCAGGCGGGTGGTGTTGAGGCCCACCTTGTAGATGTTCTTGACGTCCTCGCCGGTCGCGGTCAGGTCGGTGATCATCGTGCCGACGATCGCCTCCAGGTCCACTGCCGCCTTGGCGAGCGAGTCCAGCGCACCGGACAGTTCCTCGTTGCCCTGGGCGCCCGCGAGGAACTTCTTGATCTCCTCGGAGAGCGCGTTGAGCGAGGCACCCTGGTCGCGGACGATCTTCCGGAAGAAGAAGTCCTGGCCCTGGATCGCCGTCGTGCCCTCGTACAGCGTGTCGATCTTGGCGTCACGGATGTACTGCTCGATCGGGTACTCCTGGAGGTACCCGGAGCCGCCGAACGTCTGGAGCGATTGCGCCAGCTGCTCGTACGACCTCTCGGAGCCGTAGCCCTTCACGATCGGGAGCAGCAGGTCGTTGAGGCCGTGCAGTGCCTTGGCGTCCTCGCCCGCGGCCTCCTTCTCCTGGATCGCGTCCTGGACGGAGGCGGTGTACAGCACGAGGGAGCGCATGCCCTCCGCGTACGCCTTCTGCGTCATGAGGGAGCGGCGCACGTCGGGGTGGTGCGTGATGGTGACCTTGGGGGCGGTCTTGTCCATGAACTGCGACAGGTCGGTGCCCTGGACGCGCTCCTTGGCGTACTCCAGCGCGTTCAGGTATCCGGTCGAGAGGGTCGCGATGGCCTTCGTGCCGACCATCATGCGGGCGAACTCGATGATGCGGAACATCTGGCGGATGCCGTCGTGCTTGTCGCCGATCAGCCAGCCCTTGGCGGGGTGCTGGTCGCCGAACGTCATCTCGCAGGTGTTGGATGCCTTGAGGCCCATCTTGTGCTCGACGTTCGTCGCGTACACGCCGTTGCGCTCGCCCAGCTCGCCGGTGGTCCAGTCGAAGTGGAACTTCGGGACCATGAAGAGCGAGAGGCCCTTGGTGCCGGGGCCGGCGCCCTCGGGGCGGGCCAGCACGTAGTGGATGATGTTCTCTGACATGTCGTGCTCGCCCGAGGTGATGAAGCGCTTCACACCCTCGATGTGCCAGGAGCCGTCCTCCTGCTCGACGGCCTTCGTACGGCCCGCGCCGACGTCCGAACCGGCGTCCGGCTCGGTCAGCACCATCGTCGAGCCCCACTGCCTCTCGACGGCGATCTCGGCGATCTTCTTCTGCGCCTCGTTGCCCTCGTCGAAGAGGATGCCGGCGAACGCCGGGCCGGAGGAGTACATCCAGACAGCCGGGTTCGAGCCGAGCAGCAGCTCCGCGTAGCCCCAGATCAGGGAGCGCGGGGAGGTGGTGCCGCCGATCTCCTCGGGCAGGCCCAGACGCCAGTACTCGGAGTCCATGAACGCCTGGTACGACTTCTTGAAGGTCGCCGGGACCGGCGCGGTGTTGGTCTCCGGGTCGAAGACCGGCGGGTTGCGGTCGGCGTCCGCGAAGGAGTCGGCCAGCTCGTTCTCCGCGAGGCGGGCGACCTCGTCGAGGATGCTCTTCGCCGTCTCGACGTCCATCTCGGCGAACGGGCCGGTGCCGTACGTCTTGTCGCGCCCGAGGACCTCGAAGAGGTTGAACTCGATGTCGCGGAGATTCGACTTGTAGTGCCCCATGGGAAGGCTCCGTAATCAATAGCAGTGGCGTGCAGCACCCCAGGAAGGGGCGTGGGCCGGGTGGGCGACGAGCTGGCGGTGCGCATATCAGCTGACCTCTACGATGATGCTACCCGCCAGTAATAAGGTGCAACCCCTCAAGGGCCTGATGTGTCCGATTACTCTTTGCGGCATGTACGGCTACGACCAGAACCCCGGCGCACAGCAGCAGATGGGTGGCGGCTACGGCGAGCAGCCGCTGTACCCCGAGCCCTCGCCGCCGTCCCTGGGGGATGCGGTACGGGCCTTCACGACCGGCTCGCTGTCCGCCGAGGACTTCCAGCAGATCTTCGCGACGTCGAAGGTCTACTGCCCGCGCGGCGACAACCCCGGATTCCTCGCGCTGCACAACACCCAGCAGCCGGTGATCCCGATGTTCACCACGCTCAAGGAGCTGCGGCTGTACGCGGGCAAGGAGTCCAAGTACTTCGTGATCACCGGGGCCGAGGTGATCGACCTGCTGCCGACCGGCTACGGCTTCGTCCTCGACATGGAGGGCGAGCACCGCATGGTCTTCGACGCCAAGGCCGTGGAGCAGATGGTCGACTTCGCGATGCGCCGTATGTACGGCTGACCTCCGGTCTTCGTTCGAGAAGGGGCCCGTACCGCCAGGTAC